>JAJCYJ010000374.1 GCA_029262975.1 Saprospiraceae bacterium | reverse complement strand
TTTTTATACAGTTAATAGTTATTGAATTCGTCTTTTCGAGCTAAAAATAGAAAGTTTTACGTAACAATCAGAAATGGTGTGACTATTTTTTATCTTAAGTCTTCCTCATACACAATTCATTTTTTCTACCCAAACTTTATTAGCCCAAATTTTACAACTCTTTATTAATCTGAAAGACAATAACAAACTGTAGTAAATCCATCTATTTGATAAGATGCAAGTACCTCCATTATGGTGCATCACGGGTAAAATTTATCTTGATATCCACTTATAAAAGCAATTTTCACTATTTACGTCCAAAATCTGCGGGTATTTCGCCCCACTTCTTTGTTTCCCATTTGATGATCGGATTACTCCATTGATTGTATCTTATCCAATTCTCTGCTCTTTCCAACAGCACAAATAGATCTTCATTTGTTTGTCTTCGCTCAAGTGTAGTTTTTATTTTTTTATTTCTTAACCAACTCATAGCTGTTCTTGAATCTGAATATATAGGCACATTTGACATTCCATTTTTGGCCAGGTAAGCGATTCCATGGACCAAAGCCAAAAACTCTCCGACATTGTTGGTACCCCATTGAAATGGACCTTTGCTAAATACTTCAACACGATCTTTTGTCCACACTCCCCGGTATTCCATTATTCCGGGACTTCCACTACATGCGGCATCAACTGACAGACTTTCCCATATTATGCCAGATATATCTACTTTCTTGATAACTCTTTCTTTTTTGTTTTGACCAATATGGTCAGCAGATGATTCATTATATGCCTGATTAGCCTGTTCAAAAGTTGAAAAGGACTTATATCGTGCACCAGGAAACCCCCTGATCTGAAGTTGACATTCATTCCATGTCCTATAAACACCAGGTTTGGCACCTTGCCACACTACATAGTATTTTTGTTTTTTCTTTGACATATTTTAAAATAAAAAACAGCTAATGTATATTGATACACACGCACATATATACGTAGATCAATTTAATAATGACTTTAATGATGTGATAATTCGAGCTGAAAAATCAAAAGTCAGTCAGATATTAATGCCAAATTTGGATTTCAACTCAATTGTTGATGTCTTAAATCGTGCATCAACCTATCCTTTAATATGCAAGCCTATGATAGGTCTGCATCCTTGTTCTGTAAAAGAGGATTGGGAAAAGATTCTTACAACCATAGAGCCTTATATTCATAAAGAAGGGGTAATTGGTATCGGAGAAACTGGCATAGACCTATATTGGGATAATACTTTTGCTAAAGAACAAGAGGAATCCTTTCGTCAACAGATTTCCTGGTCCCTCACTTATAATTTGCCTATTGTTATTCATTCAAGGGCTGCTATTGATCACACCATCCGAATCGTATCCGAAATGCAAAATGGCTCATTAAGAGGTGTATTTCACTGTTTTGATCAGAACATAGAGCATGCTAAAAAGATTATGGATCTCGGATTCTTTATGGGTATCGGAGGTGTAATTACGTATAAAAAGAATAACGAATTAAGAGAAGCAATATCTAAAATTCCCATGGAGTATATAGTACTTGAGACGGATGCTCCTTATTTGCCGCCAACTCCGCACAGAGGAAAAAGAAACGAATCAAGCTATATTCCGATTATAGCTGAAAAATTAGCCACTTGTTATAATTGTGATATCAGAAAAGTCGCCGAAATCACAACTTATAATGCGAAACAACTTTTTAAACTTTAATTGCGGAGAGAGAGGGATTCGAACCCTCGGTACGCTTTTGACGCACACACGCTTTCCAGGCGTGCCTCTTCAGCCACTCGAGCACCTCTCCTTTCTTATTGATTCGCGAAATTAATCTATTATCTCAATAGACTATACTCTAAATTTAAGCTTATAGTCTGCTTCGACCTTTCCCTTCTTAATATTATCAAGTTTACGTTTAATTAACCTCCTCTTGAGAGGTTTCAGATGTTCCGTAAATAAAATACCTTCGATATGGTCATATTCATGCTGAATGACGCGTGCATTCATTCCTACAAATATCTTTTCATGTGTTATAAAGTTTTCATCCTGATATCTTATTTTAATTTCTTTTTGTCGATCTACATCACCAACTAATTTTGGAATACTAAGGCATCCTTCTTCATATGTCCAAAAATCTCCGCTTTCCTGCAGTAATTCGGCATTAATAAAGACTTGCTTGATTCCTTCTTCTTCATTCTCGAGCTGCAGTGTATCCACCAGAAATAATCTTTTTGAAATACCTACTTGTGGAGCTGCCAAGCCAACGCCTCTGGCATTATACATAGTCTCCCACATATTGTCCATTAATTCTGAAAGATTTGGATACTGAGCATCCAATATGCTGCAGATCTTTTTTAATACCGGATGTCCGTATGCTATAATCGGTAATATCATTGCCTGTCTATAAAATCCTTTAGTATGATTACTGCGCTCATTTGGTCAATATTTGACTTTTGCTCTCTCTTTTTCTTTTTAGCACCCAAATGTAGCATCATTTGTCGTGCTCTTTGTGATGTAAATGATTCATCTATTGTATGAAATAAAATATGCGGGTACTCTCCTTTTTGTTTGTTAATTATTTCAACAACCTTCTTCCCGACTTTTGTTAATACACCATCCTTGTGGCATGGTAGACCATATACCACCTCAGATACTTTAGTTGTATCAAGGAGTTTTTTTATTTCTGACTCAAATTTCGATGTATCGATTGTCGTAAGAGGATTAATAGAGATTTGAAGCGCATCTGTCCATGCAACACCCGTTCTCTTTTCACCATAATCAATCGAAAGTATTCTGCCCATATGGTTCAATAAATGTAGAGTAAGCCAATAAAGTTCGCAATATTAGAAAAAAAAAAGACCCCCTCCACATTCGTGGAGGAGGGTCCTCATCCCAAAAACAGTAAACTCTTATTATTGTGTAATTTTCTTATTTCAATACAACCATTCGCTTAGTATCTGTGTATTCGTCCGTCTCAAGAGTATAGTACAGTACTCCTGAAGCTGATAATTCATCTTTACTAATACTTATGTAGTTGTTTCCTTTGTCGAAAGAGCCTGTGTAGTTTTTGATCGTCCTTCCAGTTATGTCACTAATCGTAAGCGTTGCATCTGCAGCCGCTGGAAGATAGAAGCTGATTTGAGTATTCTCAGCAAAAGGATTAGGAGTATTCTGGAATAATGTAAAGCCATTCCCTTGCACAAATTCATTAAAGGAAAGTGCTATTCCAGAAGTTTCAAGATGCTCATTATAGATTTCTGCCGCAGTCATTGTTTGTTTAAGTCTTACAACTTCTGAGAGATTTCCTTGCCCTGTAGCTCTAAATTGTATATTGAACAAGCTCGTTCCTGGCAAAATATTCTGAGCTTCGTAATCATTCCAGCTAATAGACAACATACCATTTTTGACCTGGTGAGATCCAATATGCTCGCTTCCTATATTTATCCCATTTGCGTCTATTCCTAAGAATTCTATTTTGTCAGTATCAAAAGAAAGAGCCATTTGTAATCCAACAGTTCTAATTTGCTGTGTTGCATTTAAAGCTAAGGTTACAATTTCTCCTTCAACAAATTTTTGATCCTGAGATTTCAAATTATAAATTGTTCTCCCTGGAGCAATGATACTTGATACATCCACTGAACCATTTACATCTCCCACTTTTAATCCTATGAAATCTATTGTCATATCTGCAGATAAACTGCTGATATTATAAACTTCGCCAAGATTGCTTTCAAATGGGAAAGTAGGATCATCGAAGACATACGTTTCGTCAATAAACCGCCATGATTCATTATTGGAAAATGATTCCTTATAGCCTAATATTACACTGCGTAATTCAACGAGATCAAGCGTAGTTATCTTCAAATCATTATTGACATCTGACGCAAGTATCTTATAAGGTGATTCTAATTCTAATAGTCCGAGAATATATCTCTGTATCATGACAAGATCAAGGGTAGTTACACCATTGAGGTAGTCATCTGTGCTAGAAGGATCTATTCTATAGGACCCACCTTGAGGCATTGCCGGGAAAGCATAGTCCCCTAATTCATCTGTCATGGCCGCATCTAAAGCTGAGGCTACCTGGTTACCGGTTGAGAGTAAATCAACTGATATATTTGGCAAACTCTGTCTGGACTCTGAATGGATATTTCCTGTTATTATAGAAGAAGTGACCATCGTACAGACATCGTTATTATCCTGGATTTTGATATTCACGGTAGTGTAATCAAAGACGAATGTATTGTTACCTGCACTGTAGAAAACGAAGTAGTTTACGTCAATTCCCTCTTCTTTTACATCTGCACATGTAAACGCTAAAGAAGGTGTTGAAATTCCAAAACCTCCATCTGTCCTTTTCCCTACATCTGACACACGAACTAAACTCATAGAAAGTACTTCTCCACAAGGTCCTTCACTTTTTCCGTTGTCAAGGTCTGCAGCCCAGACTTCAACCATTCCATTAGTATTCATTAAAACGGTGGAAATATCAATCGCAAATGGAGTAGGTTTTTTTGTATTCACTATTGAAAAGTTCTGAACACAACTTTCCACATTACCACATCTATCACTTACTGTCCAAGTGATTCTGTGATCTCCTGTGGGATACGTAGCTATATGTGTGGCTTTGCTCTCATTTGATCCAATCTCATCAACAGTAATAATTACATCCGGATAAAAAGTTTCAAATATTCCATCTCTATCTTCATCACTTTCAACAAAACCTGTCCATGTGTGATCTCTACCTTGTGTACATTCATCTGTAGCTGTTGCCATCAGCATGACCTCTCCACCATCACAACTGTTTACCTCCAGAAGTAATTCTTGAGAACACGATATCACCGGTCCATCAGGATCATTCACTTTTATAATTTGTCTGAATGGACGTCCTATTGTAAATGGATTTCCAGACGTAGACTGACACCAATCAATAATTGTAAATGTTCTTACAATTTTGAAACATGCATCGGCTTGCTGGTCCTGAGTATTGAAAAGAAATATTTGATTTTCTACTGATATTCCAATTAGACTACATTTATCACCCACAACTTCTGGTTGCCCGAAACTTTCATTGATAATATCTTCTGGAGTCATGCAACCTGTCAAAAGTGTGTCAGCTGTTGGATAAATAATATCAATTCCTTCAATTAATTCTCCTCTTTCTATGAAAATAAACTGAGTGCACACTAGAACAGGTGATCCAGATTCATGAGAGAAAATTCTCCTCTCAATTCTACCAAAACCACAATTATCTATTGCAGGGACATTCGTAACAGAAATTCTTGGAATTTCACAATTATCAAATATTGTACCATCTACATAATTTACATTCGGATTGCTCAATATGAATTCATCGGGAATTCCAAAAGTCTTTTGCTCTCCTTGCAGTACAATACTTCCAAAGAATTCGCTTAATGGGTCATCATTAATATCATCATAGTTTCTTACGTATTCAGGCAAATCAAAATCGCAATCAATTATAATATTAGGTAGACATGTTATAACTGCAGGGTTTTTATCCTGAAGTTCTATAAATGTCATACAACGGTTAACATTGCCGTCTGAATCAGAAGCCGTTAACTGAATCATTAATTCTTTACCTGCATCTGCACAACAGAATTCAACATATGGTGCACATAAATCTTCCTTATCTATATAAAGTATACCATTTCTGTCTTCTGCTTTAGAAGAATAATCTCTGTAGCAGCCATCATCATTGTCAGCACTGGCTTTTAAGGCATCGTCAAATGCATTAAACAAAACCTCGCCATTGCCATCCTGATCAATACTCATTAGTAAATCCAGATGATCCATTCTCGTCACACAAATAGTAGGATCACCACATTGATCATAGGTTCCGTTATCTACAGACGTTGCCGGGACTTTAACATTTCCATCTCCTGAAATACCAACTACCAAGAACTCCTTACAGATGACAACTGGTGGAGTATTATCCATTACAGTTATCTTGGTTGTATCCGAAGCCTGATTACCACAATCATCATAAGCGGTATACACGATCCAACTCATTCCAACAGGGAAGTTGAAAAACATGTTGGGTTGACCATTAGGTCCTACAGTTGGCCCTATTAATCTCCATCCGCCTGCATCATCAGCATCGTAAATAGCTAATTCGAGGTCGACATCAGTATCACAACTGTCTTTGACTACAGGTTTTTGAATATTCCAGAATCTATAGCATTCATCCGCCTGAACAGTGAAATTTTGGTCAGGCACTTTCTCAACAAAGTAAGGATCCTCATGATCTGTAACAATAATCTCTTGTAGACCAAGAGGAAGAACTTGCTCGCCTTCACATGACCATTCTCTTAAGAACCATTGTCTTTGAATTTTAAGCTTACACCCAAAATTGAATACTAGGTCATCAAAATCAACTCCGATATTACAATTAGCCAGATTCTCATCAATAATACCTTTATAAAAATTACTTGCATTTTTATAGTTCAGAGGTATCAGGTAAGTTGTATCGGGATCGCCATTTTCATTGATAAATAATAATCTTGGAAATCCAGATCCACCTTCGATTAACTTTATTGGAGCTGGTGCAGGATTCTCAGGATCATTAGGATCGAGTCTTGCATAATTTCCAGTACAAGTTAAAGGATCTACGTCTGTTGGAAGTTTGATGACATTACCGTCAACCATTACTTCATTATATCCTATTATGTCGAGGACAAAATCCGGTGGCATTAATATACAACCTGGAACATCCAGAACCATGTTATTAGGAATCGTATCAAATCGAAGGACGTCCAAAGTGTCCGTGCAATCATTTGATCTATTATTGAATTCATCTACAGCAAAATAATCTACAACAACTCTTCTTAATATACCGTCCGGCAAACTGCGACAATCAGTAATCTCAGATTGTGCTATAATTGTAGTCGTAAAATCACTGCAATCCTGAACTAAGTCATCTATTGTACTCATTACAGAACCATCATAATCCAGGCATAATATTTCCATTAAAGTCGGATCATTACAAGTTACAATTGGGGGAGATTTATCTTCGAGAATAACTGTACCCCAACAGAAGTTGACACTATTTTTAACATGCACTTCTACCTTTAGAGGTTTACCGAGAATATTCACTCCATCAACATCTGTAACATCAGGAATAAACACGCCTAAAGCATTAATTGGTACGTTTCCAGATCCTCCGATAAAAACTCCTCCACTTTTGACAACCAGACTATCAATCATAGCCATCATAGGATCACAGGGATCTACGACGCCACGCAATAAGTCCATAGCCAAAATGGTGGCCGAACATTCTCCGCTGACAGATATATTAACTTTACTATTACAAGCTATCGACGTTGTGCCGGCTATTGGACCTGACAATCCGATAGGACCAAAAGGAAGAACTTGAGCTATAGGACATGGACAAGAATATGTATTTACAGTAGCGGTTGCTACATAATTTCCAGCAGCCAATCCTGTAAAATTAGCCTTTTGTCCAACTTTAATTGTAATTATTGGTCCAACTCCATTTAATTGAATGTCCCAGGTGGTGTCATCACATTTGCCTAATCCTGCACCATTAAGCATGATGGATATCTTTCCGTCCATGTCATTAGGAGCTACGGAGCAAGTAGGGTTTGTTTTTGATGACTGGGACATATTTACATTGAAAAAAGGAGAATCAGGGGTATAGTCATCTACAATTCCAGCGCCATCTGCACCTGTCCATGTATATGATCCTGAACCTGTTCCACCCATCACATCATATGCTGGCAATGTTCCTGTTAAGAAATCTTTGCTGTCGTCGTTACAGATTATTTCCAATTCAAACGAAGATCCAGGTGCATATGTGCTGGCAGCATGGATAATTGGTACGGGCCAAAAAGTCCCTACATTTCCTTTGAATTGTACCGATTTGACATTGGGATTATTTAGGATAAAATTAAAATCGCCTTCGCAATTAATCGTCATTGTAACTTCGCTCCAACTAGCGTCACATACTGCTCTCGCATCAGTCTTTACTAGGATGAGGAAGCCCAATATTGGGATGACATGTATCAACCATCCTCGCAAATATTGAGTAAAACTCGTTTTCATCATCAGATACTTTAAATAGAGTTAATAATTCTAAGGTGCTCCTGGATGCCGCAAGACATCAGAAGTGTATTGAAATAGATAATTACCAAACTTGTGAGAAGAGGTAGGGAGGGTTACGTTTCATCCATTAGACTCCATTCCTCTAATTAGGCTCTATTAAGTATCTCAGATATTATTATCCAGAATAGGACATTCTGGCTCGTATATGTGGTTCTATCTTATACGATGGGACAAATATAGAATTCTTTTAATATGTAATACTACCTTTTTTAGGGTATTTTATATATTAATTTTTAATAATGTATACTTTATGGTTCTCGTTACCAATCCACACTGAAGCCAGAAATAGGCCATTATGAGGTAACGTGGGCAATTTTAAAGGGAAAACATCAGAAACTTTGGCTGGATTCCATGTTTTTTGAAAAATTAATTTTCCTTGAATATTATATAGTATTACGGCAATTTCTTTTTCAGTTTTATCTCCATTTCTAACAAATAGCATAGTTTCATCCTCAGTTGGGTTTGGACTTGCCAATATGACCATGTCATTAGTCCCACTTTGCGACACAGATTCAATCAACTCTATTTCCACATCTCTCCTGGCACCATTTTTATCAAACCAAAGGGCTTTCAATTCATTACCGACTACAATTTTGGGAGAGACCCCGTAGCCATGTTTGACAATTACTTGGATTTCAGATTCGACTTGATTTTTATTGTGTTCATAGTACAAGAGTGTGAGTTGATTTTGATTCTGGAAAGTCCATCCTTCAGGACTATGAATCTTTTCAATACTTCCATTTTTAACATTAAATACAACCTGAAGTGCTGATAAATTATTTATCAAAGACAAATCGATTGTATAAAGTGATGTATAATTATCCATTGGCTCCACGAATACGGGCAGTTTCGCCAGCGATCTTGTATCACTATCCACTATGTTATCTCCATCAACATCTCCGCGTTTTGTAGAAAAAATATGTAATGACGCATCAGCGGCCGGATGCATATCATAAATATATTTGTCAGTATAAGATCCATTTTTTATACTATCGGAAAACAACCAGGGCATGGCCCCCTCTTTTACGTCGAAATTGAGTCCCAACAAAATATTTTGAATGACTAACATATCTTTTATTGTAATTGTACCTGAGTCATCCATATCAGCGCTGGCCAATTGCCAATCATTAAATTGTTCAAGACCGATAATATAGTCTTGTATTAATTTTAAATCCATAACAGTCAATCCTGTAGTCCACAAATCATTGTGTTCAATTGTGATACGTGAGTTATGCTCTAAATCGTCATTAAGAAATATAAAATTTCCTTGATTATCTGTCTCCTGAAATAATATATCTGCACCCGATGATAGATTCACTTGTACCCCGGGCATTGGATATTTATTACGCAACATTATCTCACCTGATATGGGTCGAGGCATTGCACATAAATCATCTGGATCAACTGAAAGCTGTGTTACAACGGTGTCACTATTATTATCACAATCTGTAGCAATTATAGCCACATCATATGTTCCGGCGAGACTACAATCAAATGTTATAAATCCACTTCCATCAAGAAAAGAAATACCTGAACCTGTCGTCGCTCCAATACCTGAACCTGTCATAACCAAGGATGCAATTATGCCAGAGTTATCAGTCAAAGAGGCAATAACAATATTCGTATCAAGCTGGAATAACATCGAATCAGAGTCAAGACGTATTTCAGGATTCAATACGGGAATAATCACCGGTGGGATTTTTTCTTGAACATCGATAGATACAATACAAATATTACTTAATCTTCCATCTCCTAATTTGGCTCGAAGTTCTATTTTAATATCACCTGGACTCTCGCATGAAAATAATTCATCAGGACACAATTCTAATTTAGGCGTAAATTGATCAGAATCTGAAGGGCATGCTGCTATAAGTTTACGACCAACAAATGTATATGGGCTACAAGTGATTACCGGAAGATTCTTGAAAATGGAATCAAGATCTATCCATGTGCTCATCCCGTCAATTAATGTGATTGCAAGATCCTTTACACTATCGCATTCGATGATCGGTGCAACCATATCAACGATATTCACTGTCGTTGTATCGGGTTCTATTAAAGCATTACATGCTGCAGTACCACCTCTATAAATTAACTCGTGAATTCCAACTAATATAGGAATCGTATCGCCAATATTATACAATTGATTGTCAACGTATACAACCAGATCTTCTTTCGTGACGTTAGCACATTCAGAAGAATTAATTGTTGGTTCTTCAAGAATTATTTTAAAATCACAACTGTCTTGTAAAATTGTAAAAGAGCCTGGGGCTGTGAGACTTATTGGTGTTGTATCCTTAACGTATATGTATTGTATCACTTCTCTCCTTTCCATATTCGTCCAGTCAATTGCTACCCATTCTTTAATTATTTTAAAAGAATCAACACAAGGGCTTTTGATCGTATCTATTAGAGTACATGTGATGGCTACCTGACAACTATTTGCGAGCAATATAGGATCAAAGTTAACACCGCCGGTAATAGAAGTATCGGCTGCATTCTGACCACAAAAAATAGTGATATTTTCAGGAAATTCTATACTAAGTAAATCCAGCCTGGTCAGATAGATGGTGCTTTCGCATTGGAGAATATTTCCGTTTTTGTCAGTGACGGACCAGGTCCTTACGAAGTATTCAAGTGTATCCGAATCAGAATCATAAGTGATTGGATCTGAATCCTTCGCCGCTATATCAAGTCCAACCAAATCATCACAACTACTAGTTACAATGATAAGATCGTCCGGAGCTATATTGCTGAGACCTTCTATACATGTCAGTGCTGTGTCTCTGCACATTATTTCAAGGGGAGTTTTATTCTCAACCAAAATCTCCACCATACATCTTTGATTTATCATGGTATCTATAATGGCCGCCATAATTATTTCATCAACATCAGCACATGTAAATACTAATTGATCGCGATCAGTCAGTTCAACAATGACATCTGTCAAGTCAGACATAGGTGTAAGTGCCTCTATCCCTAACTTAGTTGGGTGACCAGAATTAATGGAAATATTTACACGAGTATGGCAAGAAACACTACCTCTTTGAGCGCGTACGAACGTACTACTTAATAATAGCAATATAATCCAAAAGAAGGAATATGGAATGCGCCTGGAATCCAAGCGCAAACCATATTCCATTCTTGGGACAAGTGGTCGAATAACGGTTCTCATAAAACAGGTTCTATTATCCTCCCGGATAAAGTAATATAGATGAGCCCCAAAGGGCCTTATTTACAATTGATAAAAGCAGGTGGTTAGGTTAGAGCGAAAGCTCCATTACTGATGTGGGATGTGTTAACGTATTACAAATATACGTAATATGTTTTTGACTATATGGCCTTTGCTGGCAATATTTTGGTATATTAATTTAACATATATTACTTCAAAGGAAAGAATAGTGCAATAAAAAAGGGCCCTCATTGGGGCCCTTTAATTTATTCTAACAATAAGATCGTTATTTTAAAAGATCTTGCTCAACTGGTTCGACCTTTTCCGAAACCCTTATATTCTCATATATTTTGAGACCTGTCCCAGCAGGAATTTTCTTGCCGACTATAACATTCTCCTTAAGGCCTTCTAGATAATCTATCTTAGCAGCTATAGCTGCCGTACTGAGCACTTTCGTAGTCTCCTGGAAAGATGCCGCTGAAATCCAACTAGCTGTTCCCAACGAGGATTTTGTGATCCCCTGAAGCATCGGACGGCTAGTTGCCGGCACAGCATCTCTAAATTCAAGAGTTCCAAGGTCATTACGTTTTAAGTAAGAATTCTCTTCTCTTATTTGTCTGATTGAAGTAATTTGACCCGGTTTCAACTTATTCGAATCTCCACTTTCTGTGATTACTTTCTTATCATATATCCAATCATTCTGCTCCAAGAAGTCATACTTTTCAACCGCTTCTCCCTCCAGGAAGCTTGTGTCTCCCGGATCAACAATCTGAACTCGTCTCATCATCTGTCTAACGATAACTTCAATATGCTTATCATTAATACCTATGCCCTGAGAGCGATATACTTCCTGAATTCCATTTACAATGTACTGTTGCACGGCAAACGGACCAGAAATGTTCAAAATATCTTCTGGTGCAGTGGCTCCATCTGATAAATGTGATCCAGCTCGAACAAAATCCCCTTCTTGAACAACAAGGTGTTTTGATAGTCCAACCAAATACTTTCTTTGCTGCCCCGTTTTTTCGTCAGAAACAAAAACTTCACGATTCCCCCTTTTCATCTTGCCGAACTTTACGATTCCGTCAATTTCTGCTGTCACAGCAGGGTTTGATGGATTTCTCGCTTCAAATAATTCGGTAACTCTTGGAAGACCACCCGTAATATCCTGAATAGATCCGAGTTTTCTCGGAATCTTCGCTACCCGGCCTCCGGCAATAATACTATCGCCATTTTCGACAAGGATGTGTGAACCCACTGGTAAATTGTAAGTTTTCAGGATTTCACCTGAAGGATCCACTACATTAATTGTCGGGATCTTTTTCTTCTTACGGGATTCTATGATGATCTTTTCGACATTTCCAGTCTGGTCATCACGTTCTGACCTAAACGATACGCCTTCTTCGATAGATTCGTACTGAATAATACCAGAAAAATCTGACACGATGACCGCATTAAATGGATCCCATTCGCAGATTACTTCACCTTTCTTTATTTTCTTCTTCCCTTTAACATAGAGCGTAGCACCGTAAGGTATATGAAGATTGGCTAAAATTTTATTCGTCTCTGCCTCAAGAATTCTAATTTCTCCAGATCTAGACAAAACAACTTCCGAAGTCTTCCCATTTTCTTCCAGTGAAACTGTATCAACATTGTCAAAATCCAATGACCCGTCAAATTTAGCTACATGTTCTGACTCCGTCTTGCTTACAGAAGCGATACCCCCAACGTGGAATGTACGCAAAGTCAACTGAGTCCCCGGTTCTCCAATGCTCTGTGCGGCAATCACACCTACTGCATCGCCTCTTTCAGAGATTCTGCCAGTTGCAAGGTTCTTACCATAGCATTTAGAACATACTCCCTTTTTAGTCTCACAGGTTAAAACCGATCTGATCATAACAGACTCTACTCCTTCTTCCTCAATCTTTTCGGATGTTAACTGGTCTAAATACTCTCCAGATTTAAGAATAACTTCTTCTGTCTCTGGATGTAAAATATCGTTTAGCGCATATCGCCCTACTATACGTGGTGCGAGCGCCTCAAGTTTTTTGTCATTATCTATAAGTGCGGTAGTTTCAATGCCGCGAAGCGTGTGACAATCTTCTTCAATGATGATAACATCCTGAGAGACATCTACAAGTCTTCGTGTCAAATATCCTGCATCTGCAGTCTTCAATGCTGTATCAGCCAAACCTTTCCTGGCTCCGTGAGTAGATATGAAATACTCCAATACTGAAAGACCATCTACGAAATTTGCAAGGATTGGGTTTTCAATAATCGCACCTCCGGTATCACCTGATTTTCTAGGTTTAGCCATAAGGCCTCTTAGTCCACATAACTGCTTTATCTGTTGCTTACTTCCTCTTGCTCCACTGTCTAACATCATATAAACTGAGTTAAATCCGCCTTTATGCTGGGCTAATTCAACCATCAGATTCTCAGTTATTTTATTATCTGCAAAAGTCCATTTATCGATAATCTGATTATATCGCTCATTTGAAGTGATGAGTCCCATATTGTAATTATCCCAAACTTCATCAACTTCATCCTGGGCCTCGATAAGCGTAGATTCCTTAATAGTCGGAGTAATTAAATCACCGAGGTTAAAGGATAAGCCACCTTTAAAGGACCAAAAGAAGCCCATGTCTTTCATGTTATCGAGAAACGTTGCCGCAATAGCAAAATTCGTTCGCTCAATTACATCGCCAATAACCTTTTTAAGGTTTTTCTTGGTTAACAATTGATTAATGAAAGGTACTTCTTCAGGGACGGCTTCATTAAATATTACACGACCAACTGTTGTATCTACTCTTTCTTTAACAATATGTCCAAGTTCATTTTCAACATCAACTTTAACACTTATTGCGTCATGCAGTCCAACTTTACCCTCATTATATGCTATTAGCACTTCTTCTTCAGAATAAAATATTGATCGCTTTTTGCCCTTATCTTCTTCTCTTGCCTTGGTTATATAATACAATCCCAGAACCATATCCTGTGATGGTAAAGTAATCGGAGATCCATTTTGCGGGTTTAGCATATTATGCGATGACAACATTAATAGTTGTGCTTCTAAGATCGCACCCTGGCTCAATGGTACATGCACAGCCATCTGATCACCGTCAAAATCCGCGTTAAATGCACCACAAACAAGAGGGTGTAATCTAATCGCCTTCCCTTCTACGAGTCTCGGCTGAAATGCTTGAATTGATAATCTGTGCAACGTCGGGGCCCGGTTCAACATAATCGGATGACCCTTGAGTATACCTTCTAATATTTCCCAAATAACAGGGTCCTTTCTATCAACAAGCTTTTTGGCAGATTTAACTGTCTTCACGATTCCACGCTCAATCAGCTTTCGAATGATAAATGGTTTGAATAATTCAGATGCCATTCCTTTAGGAAGACCACATTCATGTAATTTCAAAGTCGGTCCAACAACGATCACGGATCTACCTGAATAATCAACCCTCTTACCAAGAAGATTCTGACGAAACCTTCCTTGTTTTCCCTTCAGAATATCACTAAGAGATTTCAAAGATCTTCCTCCTTCCGCTTTAACGGCGTTGGATTTTCTCGAATTGTCAAAAAGTGAATCAACTGCCTCCTTAAGCATTCTTTTTTCATTTCTGAGAATAACTTCCGGAGCCTTAATTTCAAGTAATCTTTTTAGACGGTTATTTCTGATAATTACACGACGATATAAGTCGTTCAGATCTGAGCTGGCAAATCTTCCCCCATCAAGTGGTACTAATGGTCTGAGCTCTGGTGGAATCACAGGTAGATAATCAATGATCGCCCATTCAGGTTTATTTTCTATAACCCGATTCCCATCTCTAAAAGCTTCGACTACTCGTAATCGCTTTAATGCTTCAGATTTACGTTGTTGAGAAGTCTCTGTAGCCGCCTGATGTCTAAGATCATAAGACAACTGATCAAGATCCAATCTTGCTAGCAAATCCTTTACTCCATCAGCACCCATTTTCGCAATAAACTTATTAGGGTCTGAATCTTCCAACATATGATTATCCTTAGGCAAGGAATCTAATACTTCAAAGTATTCTTCTTCGGTCAAGAGGGCTTTGTGTTCAATTTCCCCTTCCTTCAACCCAGGTTGGATTACAACATAACGCTCATAGTATATGATCGTCTCAAGGTTTTTAGAAGATAATCCGAGCAAGTAACCAATCTTGTTGGGTAGCGATTTGAAAAACCAAATATGCACTACTGGTACAACCAATCTGATATGGCCCATTCTTTCTCTACGGACTTTCTTTTCAGTCACTTCTACCCCACATCGATCACAGACAATACCTTTATATCTGATTCTCTTATATTTTCCGCAATAGCATTCGTAATCCTTTACTGGACCAAATATGCGTTCACAGAATAATCCATCGCGTTCCGGCTTATAGGATCTATAATTTATAGTCTCTGGTTTAAGTACTTCACCAAATGATCTTTCCAGAATATCATCCGGAGAGCTTAGGCTTATAGTAATTGAGTTAAACTCAGAGTTTTGTTGTCTACCTGTTTGTTTTTTAAATGACATCTTAATTCTTTGATTAAGTGAGAACGTTATTTAGTCAAATTTCACATCTAATGCCAGACCACGCAATTCGTGTATCAATACATTAAATGACTCTGGTATATTCGGTTCTGGAAGGTTCTCTCCCTTTACAATGGCTTCGTATGCTTTAGCACGACCAACTATATCATCCGATTTCAATGTGAGTAATTCGCGTAGAATATTAGAAGCTCCGAAAGCCTCCAATGCCCATACTTCCATTTCTCCAAATCTTTGTCCACCAAACTGTGCTTTACCACCGAGTGGTTGTTGGGTAATCAATGAATATGGACCTATAGAACGTGCATGCATTTTGTCATCAACCATATGCGAAAGCTTGATCATATATATGACACCGACTGTCGCTTGTTGGTGGAATCTATCACCTGTTTCACCATCCGATAAAAAAGTCTGTCCATATTCCGGAAGACCAGCTTGATTGATGTATTCGCCAATCTCTTCTTTGGAGGCTCCATCAAATATTGGGGTTGCAAATTTGCATTTGAGTTTTTCTCCAGCCCAACCCAAAACAGTCTCAAATATCTGCCCTATATTCATACGAGAAGGTACACCAAGTGGGTTCAATACGATATCAACCGGTGTCCCATCTTCAAGAAATGGCATATCCTCTTCCCTTACGATCATTGCAACAATACCTTTGTTACCATGTCGTCCGGCAAGTTTATCTCCAACTTTCAGCTTTCTCTTCTTGGCCATATATACTTTGGCCAATTTCAGAACACCAGCAGGTAGTTCGTCACCGATACTAATATTAAATTTCTCCCTCTTATATCTTCCGACTTCATTGTTAACCTTGATACTATAATTGTGTAGCAATGTTGCAATTAGTGCATTAATAGTATCATCGTCTGTCCAATTAGAATAGTCTACCTGGGCGTATTCAAGGTCTTTTAGAACTTTATTAGTGAATTTTGTTCCTTTGGATATGAGTACCTCGTTGTAAATATTCTTAACTCCTTTCGAACTTTTTCCTTTTAGGATAGTCATCAACTTATCCACGAGAATTGTCTTCAATTCATTTAATGAGACAAGATGACGATCTTCTAGTTTCGACAAAAGTTCTTTTTCCTGAACCTTTTGGTACTTATCCTTCTTGGCTCTTGCAAAAAGTTGCTTGTCAATAATAATACCCCGAGTGGATGGCTTAGCCTTGAGAGATGCATCTTTCACATCTCCGGCTTTATCCCCAAAGATTGCTCGTAAAAGTTTTTCTTCAGGAGTTGGATCTGATTCTCCCTTAGGTGTGATTTTTCCTATAAGTATATCTCCTTCTTTTACCCATGCACCCGTGCGGATAATTCCATTCTCATCCAGATCTTTTGTACCCTCTTCACTAACATTAGGAATATCATTAGTTAATTCTTCTTCTCCTAACTTCGTATCTCTGACATCTAAATCAAAGCTTTCAATGTGAATAGAAGTAAAAATATCTTCCTTAACTACTCGCTCAGAAAGAACAATGGCATCCTCAAAATTATAACCTTTCCAAGGCATAAAAGCTACTTTAAGGTTTTGACCTAAGGCCAATTCACCTTTTTCAGTTGCATATCCATCACATAATAAACTTCCCTTTTGCACCCTGTCGCCTTTCTTTACGATAGGCTTCAAATTAATAGACGTCCCTTGATTCGTTCTTTGGAATTTTATCAGACTGTATCTTTTGACATCATCGTCAAATGACACAAGTTCTTCTTCTTCGGACCGATCATAACGAATAACTATTTCATTCGCATCGACATACTCTACTATTCCTTTTCCTTCGGCATTAATAAGCATGCGTGAATCCTGTGCTACTTTTGATTCTATGCCCGTTCCAACAATAGGGGAAGAAGGTTTAATTAGTGGAACTGCCTGACGCTGCATGTTAGATCCCATAAGGGCCCTATTCGCATCATCGTTCTCAAGAAAAGGAATCAGGGAAGCAGAAACTCCAACAATTTGATTTGGAGCCACATCCATATACTCTATATCAATGGGTGCAAGAACAGGGAAATCTCCATGTTCCCTACATTTAATTCTATCAGATGTAAATGCACCTGTTTCTTTCAAAGGAGCATTCGCTTGCGCAATTTTCTTGTAATCCTCACCTTCCGCTGAGAGATATTTAACCTCACCATCTAAATCGACATTTCCTTTGTTGACCTTCCTATAGGGAGTCTCCAGGAATCCCATCTTATTCACCTTGGCATGCACACAAAGTGTAGAAATCAGGCCAATATTAGGTCCTTCAGGAGTCTCTATCGTACAGAGTCGGCCATAATGCGAATAATGTACATCACGGACCTCAAATCCTGCTCTTTCTCTTGAAAGGCCTCCAGGTCCAAGAGCTGAAATTCTTCTCTTATGTGTTATTTCGGATAGAGGATTCGTCTGATCTAAAAATTGAGATAGCTGAGAGGTACCAAAAAATGAATTAATTACCGAAGACAAAGTCCTCGCATTAATCAAGTCAACAGGCGTAAAGACTTCATTATCTCTAACATTCATACGCTCCCTGATCGTTCTTGCCATCCTTGCAAGACCAACACCAAATTGAGCATATAGTTGTTCTCCAACGGTACGTACTCTACGATTACTCAAATGATCAATGTCATCGAGTTCTGCTTTTTGATTTGTCAGAGAAACCAAATATTTGACGATAGCAAGAATGTCCTCTTTTGTAAGTACTAAAGTTTCAAGCGGAACAGCTACCTCTAACTTTCTGTTAATCTTATATCTCCCTACCTCACCGAGGTTATATCTTTTATCAGAAAAGAACAATTTGTCTATGATACCTCTGGCAGTCTCTTCATCAGGAGGATCTGTACCTCTGAGCTGTCTATAGATATGTTGAACAGCCTCAATTTCAGAACTAGAAGGATCTTTTTGAAGCGTGTTATAGATGATAGAATAATCTTCTTCAATATCATCACGTTGCAAAATTATCGTTTCGACGTCTGCCTCTTTTATGAGCTTTACATTTTCTTCATCAAGTACTACATCTCTTTCAAGAATAATTTCATTACGCTCAATTGTCACAACTTCACCAGTATCCTCATCGACAAAATCCTCTGTCCATCTGCGTAATACTCTGGCGGCCAATTTTCTTCCTATGGATTTCTTAAGATTAGTCGGAGTAACATTTACTTCTTCAGATAATCCAAAAAGATTTAGAATGTCTTTATCTGAATCATAACCAATTGACCGCAATAATGTGGTTACAGGAAATTTCTTCTTGCGATCGATGTACGTATACATGACATTATTAATGTCAGTCGCAAATTCCATCCAGGCTCCTTTAAAAGGTATTACTCTGGCAGAATAAATTTTGGTCCCATTGGGGTGAAATGTCTGACTGAAGAAAACTCCGGGAGATCTGTGTAACTGGGATACAATCACACGCTCCGCTCCATTAACAACAAATGTACCCTTCGGTGTCATGTAAGGAATATTTCCTAAGAAAACATCCTGTACAATCGTCTGAAAGTCGACATGCTCTTCATCATTACATGAAAGTCGCAATTTTGCTTTAAGTGGAACACTGTATGTAAGACCCCGTTGCATACATTCTTCAATAGTATACCGCGGTGGGTCGATGAAATAATCTAAAAATTCGAGGACAAAAATGTTTCGGGCATCCGTAATAGGAAAGTTTTCCTGGAATACGCGATAAAGGCCTTCATACATCCGGTTTTCCGGTGTTGTCTCCAGTTGAAAGAACTCCTGAAATCCTTTTAATTGGATTTCTAAAAGGTCTGGATAACTTGAAGGTAACTTAATTTTTCCAAAATTGACTCGTGGATTAGCTGTCTGGGTTTCAATTCCGCTGGCCGACATTTATTAGAGTTTTATTGGTTATTGATAGCGCCAAATGGCTACATTTCAAAACGACGAAAGGCTTAGTCAAGAACACGTCTTGACTAAGCCATTTATCTTCTATTTACGAAAGAGAATTAATCATATATGCTTTGTAGAATTATTTCAATTCTACTTCAGCACCGGCACCTTCTAACGCTGCCTTAATTGACTCAGCCTCATCCTTAGATACTCCTTCTTTAAGAGTTCCTGGTGCTCCGTCTACGAGATCTTTTGCATCCTTTAGACCAATGCCTAAAAGATTCTTGACCTCTTTAACGACTGCCAGTTTAGCGGCGCCCGCAGAATTAAGAACTACATCAAACTCCGTCTGCTCAGCTTCGGCTTCTCCGCCGTCACCAGCAGGTCCCGCAGCTACTGCTATTGCTGCTGCAGCAGGTTCGATACCATACTCATCTTTAAGGATATCAGCAAGTTCTTTTACGTCTTTAACCGTAAGATTTACTAACTGATCCGCTATTGCTTTTAAATCTGCCATTGAAAGTTGTTTTTATTTAGTTAAAAAATGGCGCGTAATAATTTATATAGAAAATTGTCTTGGAAGCCTTAGTTTTCTGCCCTCTCTTCGAGCGCTTTTAATAATCCGGCGATTGTCGATCCTCCCGAATTCAATGATCCAATCACATTCTTGATAGGAGATTCTAACAAGATGATAATATCTCCTATTAGATCCTCTTTCGACTTAAGTGACTTTAATGTATCTAACTGGTCGTCGCCAATGAAAATGTCCTTATCGATGTAAGCGGCTTTAAGAAGAGGTTTTTCTCCTTTTTTTCTAAAATCGCTGATTACTTTCGCAGGAACATTGGCATGGTCGGCAAACATTAATGTGGTAGGTCCTTTTAAGGCCTCATATAAGCCCTCATAGCCATTTTCTTCTGGCAAAGATTGCAATGCTTTGATCGCCAAAGTATTTTTGATCACCTTTACACTTACTCCCTTTTCAAAACACAATCTTCTAAGAGCATTAATTTGCTCGACAGTCATGGCAGAAGAGTCTGCCAGGTAGAAAAACTGGTTATTGCTAAACGTCTCTTTGAGTTCTGCTATAGCAGTTACTTTATCTTCTCTTTTCATGATTTAGCTTTTAGAGATTTTAGGTCAATCTTAACTCCAGGGCTCATCGTACTTGCCACATGTACTGCTCTCATATACTCTCCTTTAGCAGAAGAAGGTTTCATTTTGACCAATGTTGTAATCAATTCCATGGCATTCTGAGATAGCTGCTCAGGACTAAAACTTACTCTTCCTATTGAAGAATGTATGATACCAAATTTGTCAACTCTAAATGATATTTTTCCTCCCTTGACATCTTTAACTGCATCACCTACATTCGGTGTTACAGTCCCTGTCTTTGGGTTTGGCATTAAACCTCTGGGACCGAGTATTCTACCTACTTTACCCAATTGAGCCATTACATTTGGAGCGGCAACTACAACATCAATCTCAGTCCATCCCTGCTGGATCTTAGTAATATATTCTTCTAATCCCACGTAATCTGCACCGGCATCTTTTGCTTCTTGTTCCTTATCTGGTGTACAAAGCACAAGTACAGTCTTGGTTTTCCCTGTCCCATTTGGTAATGAAACAGTTCCACGAATACCCTGATCAGCTTTCTTAGGGTCTACTCCAAGATTTATATGTAAATCAATTGAAGCATCAAATTTGGCCGTATTGACATCTTTCACTACACTCATTGCCTCTTCAAGCGAATAAGTTTTTGTCAGATCATGTTTCTCAAGTACTGCCTTTCTTTTTTTTGAAATTTTTGGCATCATAAAAGATTTTAAGGTAATCGCGCTTATGTTCTAAGCTCCCTTATTATTAATAAAATTCTTACTAGGCTTTAGCACCCCAAGGTGCCACACCTTTAATAGTTACACCCATGCTTCTAGCTGTGCCAGCTACCATTTTCATAGCGGATTCGATAGTAAATGCGTTCAAATCAACCATTTTGTCTTCTGCAATCTGCTTTACCTGATCCCATGTAACTGATCCCACTTTGACCCTGTTAGACTCTGGTGAACCCTTTTTAAGTTTAGCGGCCTCCATAAGTTGGATCGCTGCAGGTGGTGTCTTAATAATAAATTCAAAAGACTTGTCCTTAAAAACGGTGATTAACACCGGTAAAAGTTTACCTGGACTATCCTGCGTCCGGGCATTAAATCTTTTACAGAATTCCATAATATTAAGACCTTTCGCACCTAGGGCAGGTCCGACTGGTGGTGCTGGGTTTGCTTGTCCACCTCTTACTTGAAGTTTCACGTAGGTTTCTACAACTTTAGCCATAATTTATCCTTGTTTTTCGACTTGCATGAAGTTCAATTCTACCTCAGTACCACGGCCGAAAATTTTAACAATTACTTTTAATTTTTTCTTTTCTTCGTTCACCTCCTTGATATCCCCTATAAACTCATTAAAAGGCCCATCAACAATCTTGACGGATTCTCCCACTATGAAGGGTTCTATCATGGATTCTCCGACTTCTTGTGATTCATCTACTTTACCCAGCATTCTATTTGCTTCATGCTCCTGCATAGGTATTGGTTTTTCTCTTCCGAGAAAATGAATCACATTAGTCATACTAGCTATTGATTGAATCATTTCAGACGTAAATTTGTCGTGTACAGCTTCAATCAAAATATATCCTGGTAAAATATTACGTTCAAGTATTACTTTTTTACCATTCCTGATTTTATATACTTTTTCCGATGGCACCAACACTTCTGTTACGACATCTGACCATTTAGAGCGTTCAATCTCAAGTTCTATACGATCTTTTATTTTGCGCTCTTGACCACTAATCACCCGTAATGAAAACCACCTTTTTTCAGACATTTCAAGTACTGTTAAATAAATAAACCGTAAATCAATGACAATACCTGATTGGATATAACATCCATTATAAGCACAATTGTAGCAATTATAGCGGAAGCTATAAGTACTAATGTTGTACTACTCAGCAAATTGGAAAAAGAAGGCCAAGTCACCTTGTGAAGTAACTCATTATAGCTTTCTTTAATTGATATTATCAGTCCGTCCATTGTTTAATTTGATCAGTGAGTTTTGTCTATCTTATGCTTTTCACCTGATGCATTTAGTTAAGACAAACAATTAATTTCTCTTTTCAATAAAAATCCAACCAACACGATTACTAAAGACCTTTGTCTCTTATAACTATAAGCAGGGGAGACAGGAATCGAACCCGCAGCCTACGGTTTTGGAGACCGTCGCTCTACCAATTGAGCTACTCCCCTAGTTGGGTGTGTGTGTGGGTGGGTGTGTGTGTGTGTGGATTACATTTAGTATTATGATAACAATTGAGCATCTGCTTTAAGATGCCCAATTGTTATTCAGTATCTTAGGAAGAATCAAAAAGATTCTTCCTGGTTTTTATGATATTATCTCAGTGACCTGCCCTGCACCTACTGTTCTTCCTCCTTCTCTTATCGCAAATCGAAGACCTTTCTCCATGGCAATCGGACTAATGAGCTTAACTTCTAAGGACACATTATCTCCTGGCATAACCATTTCAACATCCTTAGGAAGATTTACATCACCAGTAACGTCTGTTGTACGGAAATAAAACTGAGGACGGTATCCATTAAAGAATGGTGTGTGTCTTCCTCCTTCATCCTTTCCAAGTACATAAACCTCACATTTGAAGTGAGCATGTGGTGTCACAGAAGACGGCTTACAAATAACCATTCCTCGCTGTATAGCCTCTTTATCAATACCTCTTAACAAGATACCTGCATTATCACCGGCTTCTCCCCTTTCTAATATTTTTCTAAACATCTCAACACCCGTTACAACTGATGTTAAGGGTTTTTCGTCTGGCTTCATCATACCGACAATTTCTACCCCATCTCCTGTGTTAATTACACCTCTTTCGATACGACCTGTTGCAACTGTTCCACGTCCTGTAATAGAAAAGACATCTTCTATTGGCATAAGAAATGGCTTGTCTATATCTCTTACAGGCTCAGGAATATCTACATCCACCGCATTCATAAGATCCATAATTTTCTCACAAGCACTGCTATCACCTTCTAAGGCTTTTAATGCCGATCCCTGGATGACAGAAGCACTATCACCGCCAAACTCATATTGTTCAAGAAGTTCACGAACTTCCATTTCAACTAATTCTAACATTTCCTCATCGTCTACGAGATCAACTTTATTCATAAAGACAACTATTTTCGGCACTCCAACCTGACGGCATAGTAGGATATGCTCTCGAGTCTGAGGCATAGGACCATCTGTCGCAGCTACAACGAGGATAGCACCATCCATTTGCGCCGCACCCGTAACCATGTTTTTTACATAATCGGCGTGACCTGGACAGTCAACGTGCGCATAATGTCTATTTTCTGTTTCATATTCAACGTGGGCAGTGTTGATCGTAATTCCACGTTCTTTTTCTTCTGGTGCTGCATCAATCGAATCGTAATCCTTCTTTTCAGAAAGTCCTTTTTCTGCAAGTACGTAAGTGATCGCAGCAGTAAGTGTTGTCTTACCGTGATCGACGTGACCGATGGTACCAATGTTTACGTGCGGTTTGGTCCTCTGGAAGGTTGCCTTAGCCATCTGTTAAAGTTTAATAAGTATTTAAAAATTTAATCAAATTTAAAATAAACCATACTGGTGTTTATCTTTCGAATCCATCAAGACTTGTCTGTCCTTCTGGCCTCTTATTTCTTATGAGCCAATGAAGGGAATTGAACCCCCGACCCCTTCCTTACCATGGAAGTGCTCTACCCCTGAGCTACATTGGCTTTCAGGTGCCTGCCTCGCCGGCAAGGCGGGTGGGTGTAACTTACCGATTGAATACTTTAATCATTCGGTATTATCACTTTCCCTTTTTAACTTTTGATTGCCTAAAGCAATATCAAAAATTATTATTTCAAAAAATGAGCGGGAGACGAGACTCGAACCCGCGACCCTCAGCTTGGAAGGCTGATGCTCTACCAACTGAGCTACTCCCGCATTTTTGTATGCTTATCTTTCATTAGAAGAAAAACCTTCTCTTGATATTCAACATACAGCTTTAAGTGTATTTCTCTACAATATGCTTTTGTTTCATGCACTTGCCTCGTAGTAATCTGACTCATCTAATATGCACCTCTACATTTAAATGTGGGGGTGATAGGATTCGAACCTATTCAGACGTAGTCACCAGATTTACAGTCTGGCCCGGCTCTCCAACTCCGGCGCGCCCCCTTCACTTACTTCATATTAATCGGATACTTGCTGGTATTATCCAATTTATCATTTCAACATGAAGAAAGATGAGAGCCAGCAGAGGGATTCGAACCCCCGACCCGCTGATTACAAATCAGCTGCTCTGGCCAACTGAGCTATGCTGGCAAGATTTCGAAAGAACATTTATCTTACCACGGTAAGATCTCTATCTCGTCTTCAAATACACCTACCGCTCCCACTTCTGGAAAAAGCGAGTGCAAAAGTATAATAATTATCACAATAGTGGAACGCCTATTTTATCTTTTTTTCTCAGCCCTCGGATGAGCCTTCCCATAGACGTCTTTTAATCGCTCAATAGTGTTGTGCATATATATTTCTGTTGCCGCCAAACTAGCATGCCCGAGCAACTCCTTAATCGCATTAAGTTCGGCTCCATTATCTGCCAAATGTGTGGCAAAGCTGTGTCTTAATACGTGAGGGCTGCGTTTTGTAACGGTCGAAACTTTACCTATCCATGAGCATACGGTGTTATAAACAAATTTGGGATACATTTTTGATCCTTTGTTCGAAACCAGAAAAAAATCATTTTCTTCGTCAAATCTGGATTTTTTTTCATTTGCATATTTAAGAATTAGGCGGCTCAGTTTAGGCGATATTGGAATTAGTCTTTCTTTATTACCCTTTCCTAAGACCTTAATTGTGCTTCTGCTCAGATTTATATCTTCTTTTTTTAAGTTAATAAGTTCATCACGTCTGATTCCAGTCTGATAAAGTAAGTTAATCATCATCAGATCTCGTAAAGCTTCAAAACTACCCTCTTCTTCTATCAAGTTAATCAATTGCTCCATGTCACGTGTCTTGATCACTTGTGGCAACCTTTTAGACATTTTTGGACCAGAAACCTTAGTTGCCGGATTGTTGGATATTAAGCTCAGCTTCATGCAAAATTTATAGAAGCTTTTTAGTGTACTTAGTTTCCTATTGATTGATTTTGTTGTATAATTTCCTTTCATCAAATGAACAATCCATGATCTTACATGAACATGACTTGCCTTCAATATATCAGGTAAGTCAAGATGTGTTATCAAATATTGAGCATATTGCGTTAGGTCATTCTGATAGGACCTCACCGTATGAATAGAATAATTACGTTCGAATTTGAGATACTTGACAAATGGAGAGAAATTATTCATATTACAAAAATAGGTAATATATAATTAGTTTTCATCTCATCCATTTTTCTGCGCGAAGCTGAGTACCTGCACTATATCATCTTCTTCCTTATGACTAATTTTATTTTCTGATATATATTCTTTGATCCTTTTTTTAGATTTAAAATATTTCAGCAGGTCCTTCTTGTTTTTAATTCTTGATAATTCACCGTCCTTCTCTATATATCTTAATTTAGTAACTCGTACAAGATCCTTTTTAAGCTTGTCGATCATTAACGGGTTTTCCTGACTCAATTTTCTAACCCCTGAATCATAGGCCACTAAGACACTGTAATCACCAACATCAATAGTCTTAATGATACCTGGTAGTCTATTGCCATTCATGAAATAATAATGCTTAGACTTATAAACTCCATCCTTATCTGAAAAGTCATTAAAAGTAAAAGAATTGTATTGGCTCCCCCTTATTGCGAGATGCTTCCCTCCAAGCGAAACTTCTACATTCCCTCTTAAAAGATTTAATTTGACACTATCTACAATTATCTTAGAATCATCTGGCAGCGTGAACTCAGCAGACCTCCAATTATCAAATAAATAAATGTCTCCCTGAAATCTCTCCGTATCATAAATACGCTGTGACTTGGCCGTAATTTGTGAATATCTTATCCAGTTACTATCTGTATTGTCCACATCCACCTGTGCCTCAGATAAGGTGCACCCAAATAACAATCCTATAATAACTAATATCTTTATGTAATTAATCTGCATCTTATCTATTTTTAAAGTCAACAATATTTTGGTACACCATTCTTAAGGAGAAGTTAATCTACCTAATTATATCCAAAATTGAAACTCCTGAATTATTCCTTGCGACAAGGAGACTCTTATTTTCATTTCCTCTGTTAAGAATTCCAAACCTTCGTATATCTCCAGATATATGAAGATACAAATCTTCATCAGGACATTCCACTAAAGTTGCTCCCTCACTTATTAAAACAATGCCAGAGCCAGCATCTAATCTAGGCGTTTCGACTTCTGTATCAAATATAGTCCCTCCTGCTATCAAATCTTTTGTTTGGTCGTTATTAAGATCTATTGATACTGCGTCCAGCATTGGAAAAGATTGGGCCATTTTAGGAAGTAGGTGATATTTAAAATTAAAATCTCCCTGATTAATTAAAACAACGGAGCTAGTAGTCTTAATCTGCCTTTGGTATGTCTCCCTTAAATTCTCCTCACCATAAACATCTATAAGAGATGAAGAGGCAAAGGACTTATATGATTCAAATTTATCAGTTATAAATGGCAATTGTTCAGAGGAACATTCTTTGCCTCTTACTGGCACGTATTCTCCCTTATACTTGGCACTTAATACAAGATCATGGGTTCCATTATTGTCAAGATCTCCTGCATATATTAAAAGAGGGTCTTCTGTCGTCGGTTTGATTTTATAATTTTCACCAATATTGCCAAGGACAAAATCATCATCTCCATCATTATCAATATCAAGAGTAGTAACCGAAAACCAAAGGCCTTCCATTAATCCTTCGACTGGCTCCTTATAAAAAATACCATTTTTATTGATTAAGAAAGCAGGCTTTTCCCACTCCCCTACACATATCACATCTGCCCAACCATCATTATTTACATCACAAATTTCTATATCATTAATAATTCCAATACGGGAAAGATCTGGAATAGTTTTTTCAGTTATGTCGACCAGTGTTCCATTTACATTTTCAAAAAGAAAGGATGGTGCAGGCAAGGGATAACTTTGAGGAATAATTCTATTCCCAACTATTACATCCATATCTCCATCTCTGTCAAAATCCAGTTTTTTTATACAGCCACCTACATATCCAGAGTTTGATAAAAATGATGATTTCTCTAATTGAAAAGCACCATTTTCACTTTGAATGTATATTCTATCTTTGTAATATTCAGAATTACTTTCCCACTCATTGCCACCACTAAGAACAATCAAATCTTCGTCCCCATCGCTATCAATATCAATGAATAACGCAGATACGTCTTCATACATCTTATCAGTTTCAAGTGCTTCGGATTGTAACAATGAATATGCTTTTCCTGTTGATATATAGATGGCACCCGATTGCCCAGACGCTCCACCGATAAAAAAGTCATCAATACTATCTCCGTTCAAATCAGTAATTGCGAGACATGGACCAAGGGTTGATTGCTTGAATGGAAGGAGTATTTCATTTTCGAAATCATTAAAATAATTTTCTCGATGTTTATAATCGATGCCTAAAGCAAGGGGTGATACCACTCTAAATTTTTTAGAATTCACCTCAATTTTGGATTCTAATTTTTGCCTAGTTTCATTTGTAATATCAAGTATCTGATTTGCTTTAAGGTTTCTTTTTAATACCTCTGTTCCATCTTGAAATGTAATCTTCATTTCATCAATAATTTCATGATTGCCAAGCCCAAAATGGGCAATGGGTTCCACAGACGACATATACCCCCGTACTCTTTTTATTTCACGCGATTGCACATTTTCACCATATTTGATTACAATTTTTGCATACTGATCTGCTTCCCGAGGCAGACTAATATTTATAAAATTATTCGACCCCTTTTCAGTTGTATTGTTTTTATAAATCTGTGCTTCCTGGTCTATATTGTTTATTATAATCTCCAGATCACCATCACCATCAAGATCCGATATAGCCGTGCCATTAGAAAAAGTAGGTTTGGACAACCCCCATTTTTTCTGGACTTCAACAAATTCTAATTCTCCTATTTGTTGAAACATATAATTAGACAACGCTTCGCTTGGCATAGATTGGTATAATGAATCTTTTACATGGTTAGGTACTGCACCAAAGTATTTATCCTTGGCCAGCTTCACTCTTTGTTGAAAATCGTTATCTGTTCCGTATTTCCTATATCCATTGGTAACAAATATATCTTTTCGTCCATCCTGGTCAAAATCCTCAATTAGTCCAGCCCAACTCCAATCAGTCTTTGCAACACCCGCCATTTGAGCAACATTATGATAAATGCCTTTTCCATTATTTACCTGGAGTGAATTGAACATATACTGGTATGGGAATTTGAATTGATTAACTAACAAATCGAAGCTGCTCAAATTCATTGATGCCATTAACGTTTTCGAACGTACATGGTCCTTTGATGCCATATCCAAGACAAAGATGTCCTGGTGACCATTGTTATTGATATCTGCGATATCTACACCCATTCCAAAAAATGACATTTGAGAAAGATGACTTTTAGCACGATCATAAAAGCTGCCGTCTTTCCTATTCATGTACATATTATCAGGTTGATAATAATCATTAGCTATATAAATATCCAACCATCCATCTTCATTAATGTCAGCGATAGTTAATCCAAGTCCGAATGTCGGAGAAGTAATGCCTGAAGAAGAAGTTACATCTTTAAAATAGCCATTGTCATTTCTATATAAATGCGAATAACTTACATATACTTCTTCTGCATTTTCTAAAAGCATGCGATGAAATGAGACGGGATCATAACCATACAAAACACTTTCATTCATTACAAAACAATCCATATCTCCGTCTTTATCATAGTCGAAGAAGACGGACTGTGTACTTATCCCTTGATCATCTAATCCATAAATATTGGCACTTTCTGTAAAGGTTAAATCTTTATTATTTATATAAAGCAAATTTGATCTTCGCTCTTCTTCATGTGGCCCACCCTGAGATACATAAATATCGAGCCATCCATCTCTGTTAATATCGACAAAAGTTACTCCATTGGACCAATTCTTTCCAATGTTAATACCGGCTCTGTCCGTAATATCGTCGAACTGAAGATCGCCGTTATTGAGGTACAACTTATTGTCGTTTTGATTAGCGCAGAAAAAGATATCTGGAAGGCCGTCGTTATTAATATCTCCAACTCCTACTCCGGCACCATTATAAAAATAATCGAAGTCGAGAAGGTTTTCTTTTGTAGCAACATTGGCGGTAATGTCATTAGCGAAAGTGATGCCACTATGCTTTGATGAAATCATCTCAAAAACCTGGAACTTATCTTTATCAGATCCATTATTGCAAGCCATTTCTAAAATAGATCCCAATAAGAGTAAAAAGACTATTATTATAAGATTCTGATATTTTAACAAGAGTGTCATTTTTTATTTAACGCGTCCAAAGTTACTTCTTCTTCTAATATGGGAAATCCTAGTACAAGCAGGATCATTCACTTTCAAACTCAGATTTTAGTAAATTCAACGATTTGATTTAATGAAGATCGTATAAAATATAGTCCTGGCATTAAATCGCTAATCACTAAACGGGACGAGTT
>JAJCYJ010000373.1 GCA_029262975.1 Saprospiraceae bacterium | reverse complement strand
TTAGAGGCTATAATTGTTATCCTCAAAAAGGAAGACTTACCCAGACAAGAATTATTGGCTTTGGATGTCTTAGCCGGACGGAATATTCCGATCATATGGCTGATTGACAAATTTGACGTGACTATTGACAGTCTGAGAGAGACTGGCGGGCACCTGGCTTTAAGCCGAACATTCCAGGCCGAAGATTACCTCTTCCGATGCGGCATCCGGATGCTTCCTGAGCTTCTTCTGGACATTCAATCTACGAGAATTCCACAAGTGGTTAATGACGGAAGCAGTAATCCTCAAACGAAAATGTTCAAGTATCCTTATCACCCATTGGTCATAACGGGCCAAGATAATCCACCATCTGCCAGGTTATCTTCAGCTCTATCTACATTTTTCGTCAATCCGATAGAAATCCTGGATTTCCCCAAGTCTGTTACAAAGGAAATCCTTGTCGAATCCAGTCCTTATACAAAGTCAACAGTATCACCGGCCATCCTTGATTTCAGTTTCATGGAAGTGACCCCGGACCCTCAAGAATACCAGGGTGGAAAAAGAATTATTGGTACATCCATGTCTGGTCGAGTCAAACCTTTTTTTATGAACCGACTTACGAATGAAGACATGTCATTTCTTGCCTCATTTGGGCTAACCTATAATTTAGATAGCCAGTACATTAATCAGATTGTAATAGGAGATGTCGATTTTGCAATGCCCGCACCAGGAACCAATAGTGGCTTTTTTCCGATAGGTTTTAATCCAATGGATAAACAAATGTACCCGGCTAACACGCAATTCATTTCAAATCTTCTGGAATCGCTTATTCATGGAAATACAATCCTGGAACTTTCAAATAAGACACTGGATATATCAATTTTAGATACACCAAAATATAATAAGGATATTCGCTATTATCAAGTCATCCTTGTTGTTTTACCACTGTTAATTTTAGGTATTACATATATTATATATCATTGGATCAGAAGAAGAAAGTATGCGTAAAACCTATATTCTTCTTATAGTATGCTCGATTATAATTGGCTTTTCAGCGAAACCAAAAGAGACAAAGTTTTGGGGATTTTTTGGACATAGGCTAATTAATAAAACTGCAGTTTTTACACTGCCTGTAGACCTTCTTCCTCTTTACAAAAACAACATTGATTATATCACCAAACATTCTATAGATCCAGATAAAAGAAGATATGCTTCACCGCTTGAAGCGATCAGACATTACATAGATCTGGATAACTGGGGAGCTTATCCTTTTGAAGAAATTCCGCGTACCCTCCCAGACGCCTTTGTGGCATATAGTGATATTCACATTATAGAAAAAGAAAGTCGGGATACAATTCAATCATGGAAGGGTTCAAAGTCGTGGATGAACATCTTGTCTGAATATCAAAGAAACAGAATTACGCAGGAGTTAGCTCAGAGAACATTTGAAATCCAGGAGGAGGGTTTTATCAAATTACCTGACAACTGGATTCCACAGGGTTTTGATTCGCTTTCTCATGAGCTCATTTTTACAGAACACTTCAGCGACCAAGGCATCTTGCCATTTCATTTATCTTTTTACCAATTGAGATTAACAAAGGCTTTTAAAGATTTAGATTGGCCATTGGTGATTAGGTTGAGCACAGAATTAGGCCACTATATTTCAGATGCGCATGTGCCGCTACATACAACTTTGAATTACAATGGTCAGATGACCGGACAAGATGGAATACATGCTTTCTGGGAAAGTAGGATTCCTGAATTATTCGCCACTGATCAATACGACTTTTTTGTGGGTCGTGCCAAATATATAGAAGAGCCTGACTCTTTTTTTTGGAATATCGTCCTGGACAGCCATCTGCTTGTAGAAGAGGTCCTACAAAAGGAAATGGATGTAAGAACAACATTTGACAAAGACAAGCAATATTGTTTTGACGAAAGAGGGACTGTTACTTCCCGCATGGAATGTAAAGCGTACGCAAAAGCATATCAAGACGCGATGTCAGGAATGGTAGAAAAACAAATGCGCAAATCAATTCAAGCTGTAGGTTCAATGTGGTATACGGCATGGGTCGATGCTGGAAGACCTGATATCTTCGATGAAAAAAATGAATTACGAATTGATAGTACAAAATTTTTAAGTGTAGATAGCCTTTATAAAAACAAGCCCAAATAATTTGAGTTGTACTTAATTGACAGGTCAAAAAAATCTTTATTTTAAGCTAGCAGTTTGTTTTCTTAAAAGCTCAGCATTATTTATTCAAAATTATTGATTTATCCATGTCAGACATTCCATTTCAATATCAAACGATAAAAACCAAATCAACAGGAATTTATAAAGACAGGGGAAGTAAATTTTACGCATATCTCCTGCCTGCACAATCCACTACTGAGATAGCAGAAGAATTGGATAGCATTGCCACAATCCATCCAAAGGCCCGACATCTATGTTACGCCTATAGATTAGGAATAAATGGAGAGCCACATCGCATCAATGATGATGGCGAACCTTCCGGAACTGCTGGAAGACCTATATTCAATGTTCTCTTAAGTAGCAACATATCAGATGTCCTGGCTATAGTTGTGCGCTATTTTGGTGGCACAAAATTAGGCGTTCCCGGGTTAATAAAAGCCTATAAAGAAGCGACTCTTGATGCATTACAACAAAGCGTTATCATCACTAAAACCCTTACCCAGGAAATTATAATTAATTATCGGATTGAAGATTTGGGACGAATATTTGATATTCTTAAAAATAGGGGAGTGAGCGATATTCAAACGGAGTATGGTCAACACCCTCAGATAGTATGCACGATACCATTAAATGATGTTCCTTTTATACGCCAAATGATCCTGGCTGATTATTATGGTTACCAAGTCGATGACATAGTCGAAGACTTCGTTTCAGATCGTCTTGAAATTATAATTAATAAGGATGAATGAATTAATATAGAGGGTCTGTCATTCTGGAATTTACGGAATACTTTATTTTCTATTTCGATCAAGTCTATGGTGCCAACATGGAAGAAGAGATCTTTTTAGAAAAGCTTCTTTTGAATTTTCTTCCCGGTACAGCTTTGTCTGATAAATCGCTTATATTTTCCAAATAACCGCTTCCTATTAGTGTTAGTTCATTTTTATCAGACTTTCCACTATTATAATTATCATTTTCATAAAATATGTATTTACGACCTTTGGGCAATAAGTATCTTATGGATTTTATACAATCATTAAAGTGACCTCCATCTCCCTTTATTTTAGAATAATCTGGCAATACACCTTCTCGCTGAACATGGATAATGAGACATCTCCCTGTGAAATCAATCTCTGTATAAAGTTCTATAACACTATCTCTGATGTCTTTACACAGTTTACTTTTGACGGGAAGTTTTTCATAAAATTCCGCAAATCGGAACTCATTCCGATATGGTTTTCTTCCACTTCTAAATACCCGCCCTGCATATAAAGCCAGTTTCTTTTGATCATCTACGTAGAGTCCTGCTGCCGCATTCAAATTATAATACAAATTATATTTTGACAGCACCCTGAAGTCGACTATTTTGATTTTGGGAGTTTCATTTTTTGGGAGAATTTTCCTAAGTGCATCATCTATAATAATTTCCAGGAGGTACATTCTGTTTTCCTTTCCTCCACCTTTGCCCTTATTATCAGTTCCAATAATAAAAACTTTCCCATTCGTCTGTTTTATAAATTGAATATTTTGAAACCTGGGGCTTTCAAATTTCTTATGACGCTCGAATTCGTTATAATCAACCCGCATAACATCATCCTTAAAACCCTTTGAGAAATCTTTGCTTTTGGAAAGGTAAAAATCAAAATGAGGTCCATCATCCTCCGTCCATACAGCACAAAGTATTCTTCCATTTTCAAGCTTAAGAGACGTGGCACAACCTGCCTTCAGATCTCTATCTATTTTTGGCGTAAGCCATGCAGGAGAAGCAGGTTTAGAAAAATCCAGAAAGACAATTTTCGAGCCCTTCCCGTTTTCGAGCGGAACGGTGAGCAGGTCACCAAGAAGAGAAATTCCTCCTGCGTGAGAGAGTTTTTTGTCTACTCTGTTAATAGTCAATATTTTATCGATTTGATCTCTGTTGTCATCCGTGATTAAATTGGATCTAATCGCTTGTTTAGCATATTTAGGATCTCCGGCATAACATAGGTAGCTTTTCATACAAACGACGAATAGGTCGGACCTCCTGGATTTCTTATTGCTCCCGGAGATTATAAAATGCTGTCCGTCTCTATGCCTTACAATACCTTGAAAGTGATTATAAATTCTATGATAAATTCGGTCGCGTTTTCCAAAGGCTCTATCCAGGTAAGCGTGATTCAATTGTCCCGTCTGATGGAGACGTTTGAACGATGCACTTGCGCTCGTTACCGTATAACTGTCCATGTTAAGCGAGTTAGATCCTTTTTGCCTGATGTCTGTTGGTCTGGAATAATTAGTCATACAATTCTATATTTTATATTCAACGGATCGAAAGGTTTGATTACCTATTTTCATTACCATCTTAATTTTAAGATTTTTTAGAGAAGGGGGAATGATCCAAAGTGATTGCCACTGGTTGTGTCCATCCCCATTTCCACTGACATAATTTATCAAGCTATAGGATGTCTGATCACTTTGCAACTCACGTATTTTATAGAGACCTTTCTTATCCAGATTATAATTATGAAATAGAGGTTGCCATTTATTTCCAGTCTCATATTCAATATGCACTTCAGGTATATCATCATAGGTCAATGCAACAGGCACTGCCCAGCCAACTTCCAGGGTTTTTATTTTATTTGGTTGATATCTGTTTAGCCCCAGGCTTGAAAGTATGTGATAACTATTAAAAGGCTCTTGCCGAAAGTTCCTTTGAATCTTTCTTTTTTTAAATGGTAAAAATATCGAACTGGGTCTATAACTTTTTATACCATAATATTTAGGGACACTTGCTCCATATAGACTGACGCGCTCTACTTCTTCTTCAAAGAATAGTGCGCTCGCCATACCATAGACAGTCGATGCCCCTTCGTAGTGTTGCATTTCATATTCAGCTGGAGTGGCAAAATAAGATAGATATTCATTGGCTAATCCAATTAAGAAAATGTGTGATGTAGTCTTATCACGAGCTATTGCCTTCAATCTTTCTCCCAGGGTAACGGTCGTCTCCCCAGGCATTGTGACCATTCTAAGTGTGCCTATGTCATAGACGCCTACTGGCACTGATTTAGGGGCACTCCACTTGGCTAAAACGCTAACACCATATTTGTCTTTTGAGCCGTGGGGCCCATTGCATTTATAATTTGTCAAAGATTCGTCAAAACCACATTCGTTAATGACAGTTTCTTTATTGACCCGGGCATCTTCAGCACCTGCGAGAGCGGCTTTTCCAATCATGGGAGTTTTTGCCGTTTTTTCAATTTTACAAGTCTTGCATTTAGCCCTGAGGTCTGGATCAGAAACAGGCTGATTTTTAATTGGCTTGAATTCAAGACGCACTTGAATATCCCGGGTGATCGGAATGTCATTTCCGGATTCCAACATTTCAATAACGGCTTTAGAAAGGTCATTTCCAATTCTCACTGTTTCAAGCAGGCCATGGTCGCGCCAATTGGCTGAGATGTCACCTTCCGCACCATTTAGAAAAGCAACAACCGGAGTTTTTGCATAATTATATTTCGTGGTCAAATAATTCTTGATTACTGAGTTAGCTACGCCATATATATCGGCTGAAGCCAGCACATTTGCCGCACCCATCACTGTAGGATGTACCGCGAAGTTGTTAATTACCGATATAGGTTTTTTATCTTTTATAGAAGTGAGGATGATCGATGTAATAGTAGGATCTATCGCTATAAATTGCTCCGCCCGATCTGCCAGGCATTTTGGCATATCAGATACATATGGCGTTCCATCGGTGATTCTTGTATGAAAGATTTGCTTGTCATCCCATCTGTTATTATGCCAGGCATCAATACTTCTGTTTCTGGTAAGGCCAATGATCTTTTTCGTAGCGTATCTGAGTGATACGGGTTCTCTGGCCTGGTAAGCAGCAACAATGGCAGTTGACAAACTTTTAGCCAGAAAATCAAATTGATCCTGATCAAAGCCAGCAAATGTTGAACTTCCCAAATTATATCCATAGGATGTAGCATAATTCCCCTGGCTGTTATGAGTATGAGTTGCCGCGAAAATGACATTTTCTCGCGCAATCTTTATAGGAAAATTGTTTGATGGGTCTTTTAATAGCGCCATCACTTTATCTCCCAAACCCTGGGGGAAGCCCCAAATGTCATTGGCTACTATAAAGAGATAGTTTCCTTTTTTGTCCTCAAGATATGTCGCGCTTGAATAAAGGCGATTCAAATGTCCACGACTCACTTTACCTATATCGCTCCCGTATCCTGCCATGGATGTACCCGGATGAGGTGTGATATCTACCATCGCTGCGCCACCAGAATAATGAACTTGCGCTCTACTCATCACAGTCTCACCTTTAGGAACCCTAAAATATCTGGGAAAACAACCTTGGCACATGAGTAGCACTAATATGATAAGAATTGAAGTCTGTGTCCAATAGTGAGCAAAGTTGTTGAATCTGCTAAAATGATAAGTCCTGGTCGTATCGCAATAGTTGATCATATACACTTGGCATAGCCTCAGGATAAATTACTGATTTTGTCACGAAGAGATCAAGAATAGACCGATATAAAATAGAAAATACACAATTCTAGGTATTGGACTGGCATGGTTTAAGGCAGCTTCAGACTTTTACCATACTAAATTCACTAAAGTATCATGTCTGTATGACCAGAAGATAGTGGCGCATGTGTCTGAAGAATCGATAATATTCATGTTGATTTATATCACTTTTTCCATGTCACCAAAACCGTATGTTGAGATACTTCTGTTCTGTTATTATGGTTTTTAAGACTTCGTTATATTAATACTTTCACTAATCTATAGTAATAGTATATTTGCACCAAATTTTTACCCTGAGCGTAGTGACCACATTAAATTCTTTTGACAAATTCTTAGGACATTGTATTGATATCTTCCTTAAGAAGAACGCAGATTACGGTACTTCTTGGAGGGTACTTCGACCATCATCTATTACTGATCAAATATTGATTAAAATATCGCGCCTTCGGTCCATTGATGAAATAGGCGAACAAAAAGTTAATGATCCAATAGAAGGAGAATTTTTCGGATTGATTAATTATTCTGTGATGGCACTTATAC
>JAJCYJ010000372.1 GCA_029262975.1 Saprospiraceae bacterium | reverse complement strand
CTGGATGACAGAAGGGAGAGACTTCCGTAATAGAAATGATGACCCCGACGGTCCCGAAAAGTCATTGTGGGGTACAACGCAAAAAGAATGGCTAAAATCCACCATCTCAAGTAGTGAAGCTGATTGGCGGATCATAATTACTCCTACACCAATAATTGGACCTGATGGAATAAATAAGAAAGACAACCATGCAAATTTTGAAGGCTTTTGGACATAAGGTCAAGAGTTTCTGGATTGGTTAAAAGAAAATAATATGGACAATGTTATTATAATTTGCGGCGACCGGCATTGGCAATATCATTCTCAGGATTTCCGAAACGATAGAAATATCAATGAATTTTGCTGCGGCCCAACATGTAATCAGCATACTTCGGGAGTACCTCGTATAAGAGATGAATTCGAAGGAATTGTTCAGCCTTATGCTGCAAGCCAGGGTGGTTTTCTTTCAGTTGAATATTCAGAAGATAGAAATATACAATTTACTTTTAATAGTATTGAAGGAGAAACATTATACCAAAAGATCTTTACATCAAAGCAGTAATGTATTGACACCTCAGAAGCCTTCAAGTTAATCGGTTATTATTCCGAACTAGCTATCAAATGTCGGATTATTTAGTGTATAGTTTCTCAAATTTTTCCATTTTCATGTCCTGCATACCTCTGGTATGTTCCTTCCCTTCGATCTATTTACTGTTGTAAGCTCACTCAGGTACTCGACTCTTCGCGATCATTCTGTCATAACTCGACATCAAAAAAAGTCTTTCGACAATTTATGCGCGAGAGAACACACTAAATTGGTATCATCTATATGATGAAACTCTAGTATTCGCCAAAGTATCTAAGAAACTTATGTTGCAAATTATCCTGTACTACCTTCCGTGCTCCCCTTTCATTGAGCAATGTTGTACAATAATGTACTTCTACATATAGAATGGACCATGTGCTATCGAACCATAGATAAAATGAAAATACAAAGACAAGATATTTTAACCTAATTAGTCTTCATCATCATCGTCCAGATCTTCGTCGGGAATATCTGCAATATCAAATTCTTCATCTTCTGAGTCATCATACTTTTCTTCGTATTCTTCTTTTACAGCTTTTTTCAAATTACCATCATCGTCATAATCATCATCTTCTTCAATTATTTCCTGAGCCAGAGCCTTTGACATTCTGATGAGATAATATCTGTCATCGGTCTCAAAAGGGAGGGCACTGACAAATTTCCCTGTAGCATTTTTAAATGTGATCAAATGGCGATCAAAGCCATATGGATAATTTAATTTTATCTGTTCTTGAATTGCTTCATCCAGCTTTTCATAGTCTTTCACTATTCTTGGCTTATCCATAATTTTGGTTCTTTTGTTAAATGTATAAAATGTGGGGAGTTATATATTTTCGGCACCCTAAGGCATGCCCAGTTCTTTTTACTCTTCTTCATAATAATTTCTCCAGTTAGACTTTGATGACCATTCTTTTTCTCTGGGCATCTTGATCTTTTTTGGCTTGTCCTTTTTTTTAATTCCCTTCAACTTTTCTCGGATCTCTTCTTCTGCTTCTTTGTTGTCTTTGAATTTATTTATTTTTTTCATTACTAAAAAAATTGCAATTATAGATTTAGAATTATTTAATTACCATGAAAGTATATAAGCAAATATAAGTGGCGCTACAATTGTAGCATCTGATTCTATAATAAATTTAGGTGTTTCTACCGAAAGTTTACCCCAAGTTATTTTTTCATTTGGTACGGCGCCCGAATATGATCCATAACTCGTCGTGCTATCGCTAATTTGACAAAAGTAAGACCACATAGGAACATGCTCTTTTTGTAAATCCTGGTGTAACATAGGGACCACGCATATTGGAAAGTCTCCGGCAATGCCTCCCCCAATCTGAAAAAATCCGATGCCTTTATCTTCAGCATTTTCCTCATACCATTTTGCCAGGAACATCATATACTCTATTCCACCTTTAACTGTTTGAGGAGACCAGCCTTCTTCAATACAATGAGAAGCAAAAAAATTACCACATGTACTATCTTCCCAACCCGGTACAATTATCGGCAGATTTTTTTCAGCTGCTGCAAGCAACCATGAATCTTTTGGATCTATTTGATAGCTTTCCTTAAGACTTCGGTCAAGTAATATCTTATAAAAGTATTCATGTGGAAAATACCTGGCACCGGTTGAATTGGCTGACTTCCACACCTTTATAAGATGCTCTTCAATGCGTCTCATAGCCTCCATTTCAGGGATACATGTATCTGTAACTCTATTAAAGTGCTGATCCAGCAGATGTTGTTCTTCTTCTGGCGAAAGGTCCCGATAATTGGATATTCGCTTGTAGTGATTATGAGCCACGAGGTTGAATACATCTTCTTCAAGATTGGCACCGGTACATGTTATAATATGTACTTTATCCTGACGGATCATTTCCGCAAGTGATTTACCTAGTTCGGCAGTGCTCATTGCCCCAGCCAAAGTGATCATCATCTTATGACCTTGATCTAATTGTAGCTCGTATCCGACCGCTGCATCAACTAATGCCGCTGCATTAAAGTGCTTATAATGCTCTACTATAAAATTGGAAATGGGTCCTTTACTCATCACTATCTAAGCTTTTGTAATCGGTAAGGTGATATCGCTTTATATGAGAGCATTTTATAATAGAGTTTGGCAACTAAAAATTGTGGTGCGTGTATATTTTTTATTGGAGATAGTTCTACTATATCGAAACCTACTACATTTTTTTCAGTAAATACGTTTTTTAGATAGTCTAGAATCATATACCAAGTCATGCCTCCAGGCTCTGGCGTCCCTGTTGCAGGCATAATTGATGGATCCAATGCATCCAGATCTAAGGTTATATAAACGTTTTCGGACATTGCATCAATACTTTCGGTCATCCATTGAACACCTGAACTTTCGATATCATGCATATAAAAACACTTATCATTATCAATAAATGGTTTCTCCGATGCGTCCATACTTCTGATACCAACCTGGACTAAATTACAATTTTGACTGGCGTCATATAATGCACAAGCGTGATTATAGGGTGTGCCTTCATACGCTGGCCTAAGATCCGCATGTGCATCTATTTGCAGCACCGTCAAGTTGTCAAAATGCTCATAATATGCTTTAATTATACCAATGCTTATGCTGTGTTCGCCTCCGAAGAAAGTGAGAAATTTATTGTCAAGTTGAAGTAGTTCACGGGTTCGGGCATATACCCTTTGGTACATTTGTTCCGGATTTTCAAATCCTCTTAATTCAGGTAGCAAGTGAATGCCCGCTTTATAAACTTCCGTATTCGTTTCAATATCGTAGAGTTCCATATTTAACGCAGCCTCCAAAAAAGCATCAAAACCCTTATCGGCTCCTTTTCCCCAGGTACTTGTCCCATCATATGGAATTGATTGTAATAAGAAGAGGGAGTTCTCTTTTGATGCAAATTGCTCATCTATACCTGCAAAGGTTGCCATAATATGGAGCGTTAGTTATAGCCTAATATCTTGAACATATCTTCTGCTTTCTGTTCTTCTTTATAGATCCGATCTACGAAATTTCCTTTTTCATCCCTATCTATAATGATATATTTTGGAGAAGGAATAAGACAATGTTTTATACCGCCATACCCGCTGATTGCATCCTGATAGGCACCTGTATGAAAAAAACCTATATACAGCGGCTCATTTTCTTCATTGCTATAGCGTGGCAAATGAACTTGTTGGTTGAGATCTTCTGAATTATAATAGTCAGAATGATCACAACTGATACCCCCTATATTAACTCTTGTATATTCATTGTTCCATTTGTTAATAGGTAGCAGAATAAACTTTTCATAAATAGACCAAGTGTCAGGAATCGTATTCATCAGGCTATTATCAACGATATACCAAAGTTCTGCATCGTTTTGTTGCTTTTGCTCTAATACTTCAAATATAATAGCACCACTTTCGCCCACCGTATATTTTCCAAATTCGGTAAAAATATCCGGCTCATCAATTTCCTCTTCAACGCAAGTAGATTTTATATTAGTTACAATTTCATTGATTATGTATTCATAATCATAAGAAAAACCAAGGTTATTCCTTATCGGAAACCCTCCTCCAAGGTTAAGAGCCCTTAGACTGGGACACTCTTTCTTTAAATCGACATAGAGTTTTATCGCTTTTTGAAATTCTCCCCAGTAATATAAATTGTCCTTGATGCCAGAATCTACGAAAAAGTGGACCATTTTCAGATCCAGTTGCTCATTACCTTTGATTTCTGTTTTGTAAAATTCCAATATCTCTGATGGTCTGATACCTAATCGGGAGGTATAGTAGGCGCTCTGAGGCTCCTCGTCTATGGCAAGTCTCAGTCCGATTTTGATTGGGGCCTTAAGGTCGTTGATCATACCCTTCAATCGCTTTAATTCCGTCATGGAATCTAATACGATCACGGAATTTTTGAACCCCTTAATATTTAGGTCAATAATTTTTCTTAGATAATCGTCTGTCTTGTATCCATTGTGAACAAGAATCTTTGACTTTGTGATTACGCCATCCTTGAATAACTTTTCAAGTAAATCTATATCAAAGGAAGAAGATGTTTCAATATGTACATCTTCTTTAAGTGCGGAGTTTACGACATGAGAGAAGTGACAGCATTTGGTGCAGTAACAATAGTAGTATTTGCCTTTATATTTATTTTTTTTAATTGTACGATTAAAATGATTACGCGCCTTCCTGATTTGCTCACCTATCCTGGGCAGATACATGAGTCGTAATGGAGTGCCGTATTTCTCGATTAAATATTTAAGCGAAATTCCGTGGAAGGACAAAAATCCTTCGTGTATATCAAACCCCTCTTGCGGAAAGTAATAGGTCTGATCTATTAAGTTAAAGAACGTATTTTTCATTTAGTTGTAATGCACACCAGTTGTCCTGCTGATCCGGGCATTAATATTTCGTATTTAGAAAAATTGATCACACTCATTTAGGAGATTAAATCTTTACCTAGTCTAATAGCTACATTAGACTGTCCTGTCTTATCACGCAATATTTTATTCTGATTATTGTATATCTAAGTAAACTCTTAGGAAAAGATGAAAACTTCTTGTTGTATAAATTACAGGGTCGAATTTATACCAAATATCAATAAAGTCAACACATATCATAAAAAAATCTTGAGGTAAGATAGGCG
>JAJCYJ010000371.1 GCA_029262975.1 Saprospiraceae bacterium | reverse complement strand
AGCTTTTGTATTATGATTAATCGTAAAGTGTAAACAACTCATTGTGAGGTGTAGACATTACGAAATGCATGACCGTTATGAGGAATTATTTTTTTAGCATTACTGTACATGTGATTTTGCTTTTGCTACTTCTTGGGTTTTCGTCAGTCACGATCAAAAAACAACCCAAAAAAGTGAATCAGGCAATCATGGTGGACTTCAGTCATCGCGAGATGGATAAAGAACCGGTACAGGAAACGAAGAAAGTTCAAGAAGAATCTGTCAAGCCGAAGCCAGTGGTTAACTCTTCCCCCAAAGAGACCGTGCAGTCGAAGCCAGTCAAAGCAGAGAAAGTAAAAACCTTTGAAAAGAAGACCCTGCAAACATCCCAAAAACCAAGGGAAGAATCTTCAAAGGTTTTACAAAATGAATCTTCTGTTGTTAAAAAAATAATTCCTCCTTTAAAACCGTCATTGACACCAGAAGAAATTGCCGAAAAGGAAAGATTGGAAAAGAAGGAGCAAAAGCGTGCCCATTTTGAATCTCTTTTATCAAAGGCCAAAAAGAATACTGCAGCTGATCATAATCGGCCTGAGAAGATGGAAGAAGTATCCGGTAGTAATATCGGTACTTCTAATTCCATTGCTCAAAAAAATAAGAATATTCAGGGTGTTTTAGGCAACCGAAAGGTGCTAAAGTCACCAGTCATAATAGATAATTCTCAAAAGAAAGGTAGGGTAGTCGTGAAAATATGTGTTGACTCTTCAGGAAAAGTTATATCCTCTAAATATACAATGATGGGGAGTACAACCAGTGATACTTATCTTATCAAACTGGCAGAAGAAGGTGCCTTGAATTACCTTTTTTCGACGTCCAGCAATCCCAAAGAGTGTGGAAATGTTACGATTGATTTTCAATTAAAATAGACATTGATTATTCTAATCAAATAATATTTCCCTCCTGAAAAAAATTCATTTATCCTTCTAATATTTATCCGTGTGGTTATGTATTTCCTGAATAGTTGACGATATTATCAATTATCAATTATCAATTATCAATTATCCGGGGCACCATCTGCTATCCAACATTTAAATGCGATTATCTGTTGTGCAGACAGACTTTTTGGTCCGGATGAATTTGACGGTGGCATATTTTTATTAACAACAACACGGCTATTTAATCTTCCATTGTCTGCTTTTGATTTTAATCCGTTGTAGGAAGTAAAATCTCCATTTGAAAATCCTTCAATATGACATCCGGATAATGCACATGTCGTATTTATGATTGGGACTATATCATTTTGATAACTTATCACAAGACCATTACAATCCTCTGTTACTATGTTCATCATATCATCCTCATCACTAGAGCAAGAGGCGAAGACTAAAAAAAATACTAGAAGTAAGTAAGAAAACCTGAAATACATCATATTCTATTTTTCGATGTTTAGACAACGATGTATTCACTGTGGTTGTTTTCCAAAAAATAGAATTCAGTCTTTTTTTATAATAATATAATCTATTTGACGGTCCCTTATCATTTGATTGAGATTCGGAATACGATCATTCTTAACTTCATTGTATTTCACCAATTGTTCATTAATTTTCATAACTAATTCGTCCCTAACTGATATGGCTCCTGCGGTAGGAGGGAAACTGCCTCTTTGCGTTAAACCATTCAGATGGGCTAATTTATTGGTCAATTTGATAGGAAAATTAAGAGGATCCTGTCTGCTGCGGTTTTTAGTTTGATACAATTCATTTTCTATCTTATTAAGGATACTATCCAGATCAGATATTTCATCAATGATGTCTTCATGTCCTTCGACAACAGTCTTATATTTGGCTAATTGAGACTTCACTTCCCTCATTTCGATAATGGCCTCATGTGCTTCTGTCACCTTTTGGTTGACACTTTGTATAAAATCGAATTGTGCTTCATATTCCGCTGCAGTAGTTGAAAGATTAGGATTTCCTTTAATAACAAATGGTTGCGTCAATGATTGACCATTGTGCTTCATTTCGATGCTGTAATCACCCGGTTTAGCACTGGGACCTGCCAATGACCCAGCCCACATGATCATTCCGTCAAATCTTTTAGCATTAGGATAATTCATATCCCATACAAAAGTGTGGCTTCCGGCCTCTATATCTTTCAATTTATCAGATGTTTCTTCAGCATGTGTACTATAAGTCTTTATAACAGAACCAGAATCATCATAAATAGTAAAACTCAAAGTATCTTTTTTATCCCAAGCCTCAAGATTATAATGAGCGACCAAACCAGACGGGTGATTCAGACCAACCCCTTTTGCATCTTTTATTTGCCCCCTTCCATATCTCCAGGCATCTGCGGGCTGATACAATCGATTTCCTACGGATTGATCCAATGTCATAGCCTGATGAATTACACTTAGATCATCAATTATCCATAGACCACGACCCTGGGTTGCTGCGATCAGGTTGTTATCTTTAATTGTGAGATCGGTAATCGGAACAGTAGGTAAGTTTAGTTGGAAAGGATGCCAGTTTTGACCGTCATTATAAGATATATATATAGCGGTTTCAGTTCCGGCATATAGAATGTCATCTTTTGCAGGATCTGCACGCACTACGCGCGTAAAGTGATCCTCTGGAATTCCCGTTACAATTTTTTGCCAAGATTTACCAAAGTCTGCCGTCTTATAGATATATGGATGGAAATCACCAGCCTTATACAATGTTCCGGCGATATAGCATGTCCCAGCATCACGTGGATCTGGCTCAACGCTATTAATCATCAACCATTCGGGAGCTCCAGCGGGGGTTACGTTCTCCCAGTTGGCACCGCCATCCTTTGACACATGGACGAGGCCATCATCTGAACCCACCCATAACAGACCTTCCTGAACAGGGGATTCATCCGCTGCAAAAATGGTACAATAGTATTCAACTCCGGTATTGTCCTGTGTGATAGGGCCACCTGAAGATTTGAGTTTTGTCGGATCGTTTCGCGTTAAATCCGGGCTTGCAAAATTCCAACTTTGTCCTTCATCTGTGCTGACATGGAGTTGATTGGAGGCAACATATAATTTTTTGGGATCGTGTTTTGAGAAGAAGATCGGAAAATTCCATTGAAATCGATACTTCATACCTTCTGCACCATAACCCATGGGATTGTCAGGCCAAACATTAATCGCGCGCGTCGTCTTAAGATTATGATCCACCCTCGTAAGAAATCCTCCATAACTTCCTCCATATACTATCTCAGGATTGGTAGGATCGACCGCAATATGAGCAGATTCGCCACCTGCTGTGGATTCCCAGTCATCTTCAGAGATGACACGACCGTCAGTTCGATGGGCGATTCTGACTGTACTATTATCTTGTTGAGCAGCATAAATCCTGTACGGAAATGCATTATCTGTAGTTACTCTATAGAATTGTGCCGTGGGTTGGTTATGATAGGTAGACCAGGTCTCACCGCCGTCATAAGTGACTTGTGCCCCTCCATCATCGGCAATGATCATACGTTTGGGATCTTCTGGTGCAATCCATAGATCGTGATGATCGCCATGAGGAGCATTAGAACGCTGGAATGATTTGCCCCCATCTGTTGAATGATGATAGGAGACATTGACTACATAGAGACCATCCGGATCTTGTGTATCTGTATAAATCCTGGTGTAGTACCAGGCTCTTTGTCTCAAGGCACGATCATCGTTCATTTTTGACCAGGTTTTACCTCCATCTTCTGATCTGTAAATACCGCCTTTTTCATTTTCTATGAGCGCATATATTCTGTCACCATTCTGATGCGATACGGCCACTCCGGATATTCCCCATGTGCCGGATGGCAATCCTTTGTTTCCTGTTATTTCTGTCCATGATTCTCCGGAGTCTGTACTTTTCCAAAGACCCGATCCTTCTCCACCGCTATCTAATGAGTAGGGTGTTCTTTTTACTTTCCAGGAAGATGCATATAGGATTCTTGGATTATTAGGATCCATGCATAAATCCACAACACCAGCTTCATCACTGACGTATAGCGTTTTGTTCCATGTCATTCCGCCATCGACGGATTTGAAAACGCCACGTTCCTCATGTGGCGCAAAAATGTTGCCCATGACACCTGCATAAACGATTTCTGGATTATCAGGGTGAATTCTTATTCTGCTTATATGTCGACTATTGTGTAGCCCAATTGAGGTCCAGGTCTTTCCTGCATCCACACTCTTCCACATCCCATATCCGTAGGATACATTACCTCGAACTGTTTTCTCACCACCTCCTACGTAGATTACGTTATTGTCAGAATCTGAAACGGCTATAGAACCAATTGATCCACCAAAATATCCATCAGAGATATTTTCCCAACTTCTTCCCCCATCGGTAGTCTTCCATACACCGCCACCAGTTGCACCAAAATAAAATAAGTTTGGCTTGCCCGGTACCCCGGTTGCCGCACACGACCGTCCACCTCGATAAGGGCCTATCGATCTCCATTCAACTGATGAATAGTATTTTTCAATAGGCGAAGGAACTGTTTGTGCTTTCGAATCAGTGACGAACAAAAATGAAAGTATGATGAATGCGAAGAAGTAAATATTTGTCATTGTAGCTTGTTTAAATCTAAATTGACCGAAAATGTAAGGAAAAAGTGTGTAAAGGAGTGACCTGTGTCAGATTTATGGTTCATTTAATTAGTGACTTGTCTCGGTCTGTTAGAGTACATGTAGAAAATCGAGCATTTTCATGTGCCACATTTTTTGAAATGTTTAAATAAGATTTCGACTGACTAAATACGACGGAATCAATTGAACATGTGTATTAGTACATTGATTTCCTGAAGTGTTGAACACCCCAATAGAGTAATATTAAACCGATAGGTGATAGAAATGCACTTATGATGTTTAATAATCCACCAGCAGCAAGCACTAAAAAGATGATGGCCACAGCACCAAAAGCATAGAGTATTCTATTGATTTTTCTTTTCTCAATTTCTACGGATTGCTTAATGTGTTCAATATGATATGCTTGTATCTTCTTGATTATAAAGCTGCGATTCTCCTGTGTGAGATGATAACTTTCAAGAACAAGATCGATTTCAAAAGAGGTGGCTCCGTTATCAATCATAGATCGTAATTCGTCCAGGAGATCGGCTGTAGGCTTGGCCATAGTTAAGTTGATTTATGATCCTGAATAGAATATTTTCAACTCTTTTAAGAAATTAATCGCGATCCTGTAGCGACAATTTTCGTGCTTAAATATCATCGAGAACACCTTCGATAGGAGCATCTATATCAAAATCCTTAGGGTCGGGCCCATATTCATTGGGACCCACCTGACCTTCGGTACAAAAGAATACCAGAAGTATAATGGACCCGACTAATGGTATAAAACCAACTAGATACAACCAACCGCTTTTTCCTGTATCATGAAGTCGCCGAACAGCAACAGAAATACCTGGAATCAGATGAACTAACGCCACACCTAAGAACAAAATGCTACCCATTGATGCAGCTGCATCTCCTCCTATCATCATAAGAAACATAGTAGCAACTAACATTAACATATAAAATAAAGTGAACATCCAGTATTCCGTTCTGCGGGCCCTACCTTCAAAATCAGCGAATTGTCTCATTGCTTTTATGTACCATTCCATTTACGTTCG
>JAJCYJ010000370.1 GCA_029262975.1 Saprospiraceae bacterium | reverse complement strand
TGCCATTTCATTTAGATCTTTTGGTATAGATAATGGATTTATAAATAGTGTCATTCAATCCATTGAGGAAGATAACAGCGGTAAACTCTGGCTCGGAACGAACGGAGGCCTCGTACACTTCGATCCTGAGAAAGCTTTAACAGAAGGAAATGGTCTCATCAAAAACTATGCAGTGCAGGATGGCCTTTCAGGTCCGGGACAAGTATTTCGTGCTTCATATAAATCAAAAGACGGATATATGTTTTTTGGTAGTGCTGGAGGTCTTAATATATTTCATCCGGATAGCATTAGATTCAACACACATCAACCTCAGATTGCATTCACTCAATTAAAAATACTAAATGAATCAATAAGTCCAAATTCTAAAAATAACAAAGTTCTTTCGACAGCTATCAACGAAACAAAATTGATCCGTTTGAATTATCGCCAAAATATGATCAGGTTAGAATATGCGGCCTTAGATTTTGCAAATCCTGAACATAATAATTACATGTACAAATTAGAAGGATTTAATGATGACTGGATAGATGGAGGAAATGACAATTTCGCAGTATATACCAATCTCAATCCTGGCAAATACACATTTAAAGTAAAGGGAAGCAATAATGATCTAGTTTGGAGCGATGAATACAAGAGTGTAGAGATCATAGTCCTTCCTCCTCCCTGGAAATCCTGGTGGGCATATTCTATTTATATTACTCTTATTATACTTTTAATTTATGCCTGGGTGAAAACGCGCATCAATGTCCAAATTAGAAAAATAAAAGAAGAATCAAGATTAGAAAAAGCAAGACTTGAAGAAAGAGATACGATACGAAAGAAGAATGCAAAAGACTTTCATGACGAACTTGGGCATCGCCTGACCAAGATTGGATTGTTATTAAATCTCGCCGAAAGAAATATTGACGAAAATCATCAGTCTGTTCCTTTTCTTACAAAGGTAAAAAACCATACTTCTGCATTGTCTGAAGGTATTAAAGATTTAATATGGAGTCTTGATCCTGGAAAAGACAGTTTGAAAGATACGCTATTTAGATTGCAAGAGTTTGGCGATCAATTGTTTACGTTTACAGATATTGCATTTAAAACTTTTGACTTACAGGAAATTGATGACCATATTAAATTAAACCTGGATAAGCGCAAGCATATCCTTCTTGTCTTTAAAGAAGCGATGAATAATAGTTTAAAATATTCCGGTGCTACTAATGCCACATTGACTGCTTCTATTACCGATGTTGATAATAATTATGAGGTAAAATTCTGTGATGACGGAATTGGTTTTAATACGTCTGAAATTAAAAGAGGATACGGACTGAAAAACATGAAAGACAGGGCAGACAAAATAAATGGATCTATCACTATCAATTCGAGCCCTGATAAAGGTACCTGCATTGCATTAACATTGCCAGTTTCAGAAAATTCAGAAATACCCCATTCGGGCGATTAAAAACCTATATTATAAATTGTATTTTAGAGACTTGCAGATCAACCTTAATTCATGTCCAAAGAAATAATACATGTGGCTATTGTCGAGGATGATGACGAATTGCGTCAAATGCTTGCATATGTCATAAATGGCACGCCAGGATTTTATTGTAAACATACCTATATAGATTGCGAATCGGCTATAAAGGAATTACCAAATATTTATGTACATGTGGTCTTAATGGATATCGAATTACCAGGCATTACTGGAATCGAAGGAGTTGCCATATTAAAAAAGGCACTGCCACATATTGACTTTATAATGCTCACTATTAGACAAGATGATGCTTCTTTGTTCGGTTCACTTTGCGCAGGAGCAACCGGCTATCTCACGAAAGACACACCGCCATCAAATTTATTACAGAGCATCAGCGAAGTACGAAATGGTGGGGCTCCCATGAGTACAAGGATTGCCAGGAAAGTGATAGCCTCATTTAAAATAGATAGAAAGGCATCACCGCTTACCACGCGTGAAACAGAAATATTGAATCTTCTCTGTGACGGAATGAATTATCGATCTATCGCTGAACAACTTTTTTTAAGTGCGCATACAGTAAAAACGCATATAAAAAACATTTATAGAAAGTTGCACGTTACTTCAAGAGCCAGTGCTGTTAAGAAGGCCATTGACGATGGACTAATCTAAACAATGAAGTATGACTCACCTCAAAATACCCCTTTTGGGTGATGGAAGCAGTTCGTAAAATCATTTAAATTTGTTTAAATAAATGGCATTCTCAAGAAATCACAGGCATTGTTTAATATTTTTGATCACTTTATTTAATTCAATCAAATCATGAAATACGCATTATTTACTCTTTTTTTCACAGCTGGGTTCTTCTTCATGTCATGTGGAGGTGATGACGCAGCAGACTGCACGCAAGCTCAATTTTCAAATGAAGTCAATGCTGCAATTGATGATGTCAATACAGCAGGTGCGGCATGGGCTAATGACCCTACTACAGCTAATTGTAATGCCTTTGTCTCAGCAGCCAATGACTATCTTGATGCCGTGGAAGGTTTCAATGGATGTGGTGCTATATCACAGTCGGATTACCAGGCTCAAGTCGATGCAGCAAGAGATGCCATCAATGCCATTCCTGGTTGTTAGGTTTTCTCACAAGAGTTCTTTAGGTAAGACATAACTCAATCAATTAATTTTGATTGTAATAAAAATTAAGGCACAGTAGAAGTCACATGTACTTTTGCTGTGCTTCGCTTTTTATACTGTTGCTGGTATGAGTCTATGACTCATGTAATAAAATATGCGCCTATAGACGCGTGAGGAAAACTCTATTTCATATAGAACTATTAGAACCTGATGTCGCGGCAGACTATAAATATTTTCCTGGAAGGTAAGAATACTGCTCCAATCTTTCGTCTGGAGACGAGCCAAAATAGGTACCAGTCAGAGAATTGTACCAGCTTAGAAACTGAGA
>JAJCYJ010000369.1 GCA_029262975.1 Saprospiraceae bacterium | reverse complement strand
GCCACATTTGGCTTTATGATTCCTGATTCAATTTTTGACACAGTGGATTGAGGAACTTTCGCTCTTTTTGCTAACGCTCGCTGCGACATTCTTAACTGACGTCGAATAAGAGAGATTAACTGACCTATTTCCAATCCTCGTTGTTGTTGTTGAAGGTCACATGCTGAACTTGCAATCTTTTCCAAAAGAAGCTTTTCTGATTTTTTGGGCTTTGTCACGATTTTTCCTCTTTTATAGTTCTTACTTTAAGATAGCATTAAAGATATCAAAAATCAAATTTTTGATTCATTATATGAATCATTATGGATGTTTTTGATAGCTTCAAATGTATCAGTGTAGTTTTAATTTATTGATAATTAGAGGCTTCTAATTTTTATGAGTTATGTTGCAAGACGAACAAATTCCTCTAGCAAACCACCAAACTCCCGCCACGAAAAAATTCGAAGACCGTCCCATGCCTCCCGTTAATGAATCATATCTATCTGATATTAAGGTATTTAAGGATTTTTCATTCGTTTAGTAATAATTTTTTAGCAATAATTTGTGGAAAAATAAAAATTTTCCTCATCACCCACTATACCTCATAGTGTATCTATGTGTGGCCACTACAGTCTCAGTATCTTCATTTATTGCTTAAGGTTTACTCCCATACCTGTTTCAATATCTTGTTGATTTATAATTACTTGCCGACTTACAATTAATCGGTAAAAACGGATAGAATATGTTTATTAGAGCCATTCCATACGATGAAAGCGTTATCTTCTATTTTGACGGGTTTAAATAACGTCCTGACAATCTTGAGTGAACTTATAGAAAAAATGAATACGGTATCACTCAAACAAGTCTTAAAAAAGGCAAAAGAATATCCACCTCTTCAAAGGCTGGGATATTTATTCGAGCTGCTTGAGGAAAGCACATTCGCTGATATCGTTGCAAAACATTTAGGGACTCAGTATCTAGCAACAGTCCCTTTAGATACTAGAAATCCAAGCCGCCAAGGAGAAATTCACACCCGATGGCGTTTACTCATTAATACCAAGTTGGAGAGCGACTTATGATAGCAAAAGACCATATTACAGATTGGCGACATCACGTGCCATGGCTATTTGATAATCAGGTTGAACAAGATCTTCTGATCAGCCGAGTACTTGTTGAATTATTTTCACATGATGAAATCGCAAACTCATTGGCATTTAGAGGTGGAACAGCTCTTTACAAATTGTTTCTGACACCAGCGCCACGCTATTCTGAAGATATTGACCTCGTTCAAATCAAAGCAGAACCTATAGGAAAAGTATTATTAAAGTTGCGGTCAATTCTAGATCCCCTTCTCGGTGAGCCAAAAAGAAAATTCGGTGCAGGTCGTGTTACCTTCACTTATCGATTTGATTCGCAAGAAACACCCCCTACAGATTTGAAGCTTAAAATCGAGATCAATACTCGAGAACATTTTACAGTTTAGGGACTCATTAAACAAAAATTTAGCATGGATTCTTCGTGGTTTAAAGGAGAGGCTGAAATCCCTACCTATTACCTGGAAGAACTGATGGGAACAAAATTGCGAGCCTTATTCCAAAGGCACAAGGGACGTGATTTATTCGATATTTGGTATGCATTTAACCATGCAAATCTTAATTCCGAAAATATTGTTACCATATTCTATCATTACTTAGAACAACAGAATCTAGATGTTACTCGTGCGCAATTTCAGAAAAATTTTTCAGAAAAGGCACATACTGATTTATACCTGTCTGACATTCAACCCCTGCTTGCACCTGATATTAAAAGGCTTTGGAGTGCTCCCGAAGCAATCACTCTTATGGATAAAGAAATATTACCCTTATTGCGGGGGCAGCCGTGGAAAGGAAGTCTAAATGATGCATGACACAACGTTTTTAAGCCGCAAATGGGAGCAATTCCCCTAGGACATCACCGAATTCCTGCCAGGAAAAAGTTCGAAGACCGTCCCATGCCTCCCGTTTTCGAACTTTTAATCCACCTCCTATGATCTCAATCATAATATATTTATAATCAGTATATTAAGGTGTAAAAATAACAACTCCTTTTTGTTAAACTGACTTTTTTGCATTAAAATGCGGAATAGTCTTGATTTTTTTGCATTTCAGTGCATAATAGTCGATATGGAAAGGTATCAAAAAGCTGCAATATTAGCGGATTTGCAAAAAAAAATGGTCTTGCTTGCTGGACCACGACAAGCAGGAAAGACAACCCTGGCTAAAGAAATTGGAGATGAATTCGATTCGACGATTTACCTTAATTATGATAGTACAGGAGATAGAAAAATCATTGAGGATGAATCATGGCTACCCTCCATGGAGCTTATTATTCTTGATGAAATTCATAAAATGCCAAATTGGAAAACTTACCTTAAAGGTGTTTATGATACAAAACTTCCGTATCAGAAAATTCTTGTCACAGGTAGTGCGAGACTCGAGGTATTTAACCAGGTCGGAGATTCTCTTGCAGGCAGATATTTTCTTCATAGGCTGATGCCTCTTTCTCCTGCCGAATTAAAAAAGATAGGAGAGGACGCCAATTTGGATAGATTCCTCGAAAGAGGAGGTTTTCCGGAACCATTTTTATTCGATGATCCAATCGATGCAAAACGGTGGCGTTTACAATATGTTGATAGCTTGCTTCGGATAGATGTTCTCGACTTTGAGAACATTCACAATTTAAAAGCGATAAGACTAGTCTTTGATTTATTAAGAGAGCGTGTAGGCTCACCGATTTCTTATAGCTCTATTGCCGAAGATGTTTCAATTTCACCAAATACAGTAAAAAAATACATTTCGATTTTAGAGGCGTTGTACGTTGTTTTTCGAGTTGTACCCTTCTCAAGTAATATTGCGAGAAGTCTTCTTAAAGAGCCCAAAATATATTTTTTTGATACAGGTTTG
>JAJCYJ010000368.1 GCA_029262975.1 Saprospiraceae bacterium | reverse complement strand
ATTGACCACAATGCCCCATATTTCATTCTTTTATCTTCTCATATAAGTATCATCATGATTAAATACAGTATTGGCTACAATAGCCAAAGCTGCTGTTCTAGGTATGTCAAGGTGTTTGTCAATTTCATAAGATCCTACAGATAGATAGCTTTTCGCATCTACAGGATCCAAAGCATATCGCTTTAGATTTTCATCAAATAGCTGGACTAAAAGTTTAAGTTCTGATGCTTTTGGATGCCGGCCGGTAGCACATCTGAATCCATAAGCTATTTGTCTGTCAATAGTTAAACCACCTTCACTTTGCATCCGTTCAGCTAATACCTTAGCCGCCTCGACAAATTGAGGGTCATTTAATAATATTAGCGACTGAAGTGGTGTGTTGGTGCTTTCTCTTTTGACTGTACACACTTCCCGGGGTGGAGCATCAAAGGTGGTCATTGTAGGATGAGGAGATGTGCGTTTTAAAAAAGTATATAAACTTCGGCGATATAGACTGTCTCCTTTTGATTCAACATATTTCAATAATTTATGTGAAAAGTTTCCTTTTTCGATCCACAAACCTTCCGGTTGATAGGGTCGCACGCTTTCACCACCGATATCATGAACCAACAATCCACTGGCGGCGAGAGCATTATCCCTGATTATTTCTGCCTGTAACCGGTAGCTGGAACCTCGGGCAAGGTATATGTTGGCTATATCTCTGGATGAATTCTCGGGCGTCGTCACTGACGACTGGCGATATGTCGCCGATAGCACCATTTTCTTGACTAACTCTTTGACGTTCCAACCCGATTCCACAAATTCAACTGCCAACCAATCCAGTAATTCCGGATGACTGGGTAATGCTCCTTGTACTCCAAAATCTTCAGGTGTATTAACGATACCACGGCCAAAAATCATTTGCCAATATCGATTGACCGCTACCCTTGCCGTTAATGGGTGTCTCGAATCAAAAAGCCATTGCGCCAGCCCAAGTCTGTTTTTAGGTGCTTCTTCGGGAAATTTCAATAACAATTCGGGCGTCTCGGCGCCTACTTCATACATTGGAGAAGTATATTCTCCCCGATGATATGCATATGATTTTCTTTTGACAGAAGACTCTTCCATGACCATAACTTCATCCAGTTCGCTAAGAAGAGACATTCTCTTTCTTATCAACTTCTGTCGTTCTTTAACAATATTCTGATAGCCTCCAGATAACTTAATGGCAGATGACTTTAAAATATCATTATCCACTTTTCGATCAATACCTGATGCAACAATAACTTCATGTTGACTCAACGCTCTACTATATATTTTTATGTCATCGACTACTCCGCGAAAAATCCCATTTTCTCCTGTAAAATTACGTCCGCTTTTTCCCACCATTAAGGGTCTCTCATCGAGTGCATGCGAAAGAACTTTTACGGGAAGTACAGTTTTATATAACCTATCGTAAACCGTTTTCTTCTGTTGTAGAACGCCATTGACAAATAGGGAGATCCCCGATGCCATGCTGTTACCATTATATGTAAATGCTACATGTGTCCATTCATTCAGTGAAATTGCGTCGCTCGTTCTTACGTGCATATAGTCGTGTGGCAAGGAATGAATAATCCTGGTAGAAAGGCGATTATAGTTGTCCAGATAAAAATCCCATCCTCGCCAGAAAGTATTTTTCTCGCCTGAGTTACCGATTATAGTCTGTGTCTTATTGGTATCCTGAGAAGTGATTTTTATCCAGGTGCTTACAGTAAAGGCCTCATCCAATTCATAAAAGCCGATTTTCTCAAGTCTTAATTCGCTGAAGTCAGCATCAAACTTTACGGCATTTCCATATTTACCTTCGACTAAACTACTGTTTATACTCCCGCTACTTCTTGCATTATGGTCGAACTCTTTTCGACTTTCGCCAGGAATTGATCGAATATTGTCCAGTGGAAAATAACCAACCAAGTCCCCGGGAGGCTTATCAGTCAATTGGGTTATGTATTTTTCTAATTGATCAGGATCTCCCTTGAATTTACTTAGCTCAAATTCTTTGGCACGTATCTGATCATTCAAAGTTGAGATTTCCGCTTCAGTCTTCGAATCGGACATGAGTAAAATGGGACCAAAGTTGCCATCATCCCCTATCATACCCAGTTCCTTCACATTATTGAAGAATGAGGAGAGTTGGTAATATTCCTTTTGTGTAAACGGATCATATTTGTGATCGTGACACTTGGCGCACCCCAGGGTTAGGCCCATAAAGGCCGTCGAGACTGTTTCTGTTCTGTCAAAAACATAATTTAGTCTCCATTCCTCATCGATCGCGCCTCCTTCTGCTGTCATCGGATGATTACGATTAAATGCAGTTGCTAAGATTTGATTTTTCGTTGCATTGGGTAAGAGGTCACCTGCTAATTGTTCTGTAGCAAATTGATTATATGGCATATTGGCTTTAAAAGCATGGATAATCCAATCTCTCCAGGGCCACATCGATCGCCATCCATCAGAATGCAACCCATGTGAATCTGCATACCTTGCCACATCCATCCACTCCATGGTCATACGCTCAGCATAGGCATCAGATGAAAGCAATTTGTCAACGATTTGTTCATATGCCTCAAAAGACGCATCACTTCCCCATTGATTCATGGCTTCGATCGAAGGGGGTAATCCTGTAATATCAAGATACACTCTTCGAAGCAGGCGTTCTTTATCCGCCTGGGAAGAAGGCGAAAGATTTTGCTCTTTAATTTTTTGAAAAATAAAATTATCAATCTCGTTAGTGTGGGTCCACTTATCCGAGGTTTCATCCGGCACAATAGAGCGAACAGGATTGGTAAATGACCAATGTTCCTTCCACTTTGCTCCCTGGTCTATCCATTTCGCAATAAGGGCAATCTCGTAATTACTTATTTTTAATTTAGATTCCGGGGGAGGCATTTGATATTCTGAATCCTTTGAAATCAACCACTTTAAGGCTTGACTATGCAAAGAATTTCCTCTGACAAATGCTCTGCCTTGTCCATCAGATAAGATGGCATATGCCTCATCCTCCTTATCTAATCTGAAATTGGCCTTTCTGGTTTCCGGATCCGGACCATGACAATGAAAACATCTGTCTGATAGGATCGGTTTGATGTGATAATTAAAATCAACGGTGGAAGGTAAGTTGTCATATTCAGCTGATACCTCTTCCGGCAGAGAAGTCTGACAGGCAAGAATAAAGCATGCTAAAGAGAAAAAAGCCAACAATCGCAACATAGGATTAAAGCTAAATAAAATGAACAGAAGATCGTAAAAGGAGATAAGAATTAGAAGAGATAAATGAAATTATAAACTACGATCTTGAAGACAAATAGCCCTATTCAGATATTTTTGAGCATGTTCTTTTGACTATACTTATCTCCTCACAGGATGAGTTTTTTTAATTTCCTTGACTCATAATTAGGGGAAGGGCGAATTTAGCGGCTTAATTATCCTCTCTTGAATGTCGTGCTAAAAGAGGCTTATAAACAGGTGTAAAGACTACCTTAATTTATGCGTAATTATACCTGTTTTCATATAGAACGATTATTAATATAAAATAACGGATCCAGCTGTAAATACGCAAATTTGATAGATAATTGATTGATTGAATAGATTTTATACATCATCGTAAAATCAACTATTATAATTTCATTTTATTTTGGAAAGTTTTATGCAAAATTGCTCTTTGGTAATAATTCGGCTATAAATTCTTATTTTAGACAATACTTGTTTTTCATTGTATTGACACCGTTAGAAGATCAGTGAAAAATATGAATTACAGATATGAGACTTTGTTCCTTTTTGTTGCTGGTGTATTCTTCAATTTTAAAAGCAATGATATCGACCAAAGTACTTCTACTATTTCTGACTTGCTGTATTAATTATGCCATATTAACACAGCAAGCGCCCAATGAACTTTAAGAGATACGGCCATAGTAAATATGGCAGCACTGGATCAACCATTTGTGTACTATCGTCTTGGAGCAGCTCAGCCATCCGGAATGACCTTTATGCTCCAAGACGATATTTTCCCGATCATAAGGCTCGAACAAATCTCCTGAAAAAGTAAAGTTGCGCGGTGATAAATGATCACGAGCTATAGTTAAATAAGAGCAAACCAGCGTGACATTGTACTCATCAATTTTACAAACTATCTACAACCATTTCTTCCACACGAAAAAGTAGTTTTTTATATAGGGCATTTCTCCTCACAATGAACAGGTAAAATATAGGGTGGGATATTACACGCGAAAAAATTGGATTTCAAATTAGAAAGGATGCCAACTTTTTCATACGGATATATGACTGATGTACATTTCAGTTCGAATAAAAAGTCGGGTATGAACAAGTATTTATTTTACAAATTGATCTAAAAGAAAAATACGATTCCCTTCAGAAAAAGAGAAATTCAAAAAAGTTGAAATCAGGGCGATGATTTGGCTAATTTGGTAAGAAAGTATACTTCATATATTGTATATAAAATATAGACAAGAATAAAGTGGAGAATATGGATGCTTGTTGTAGGATTAAATGACTTCTCGTAAAGCATAAGCATACCTACGGACATAACCAACTTAATCAGGAAGGAAGCAGAAACTACGTTATTAAATGAAAAAAGATTGTCAGATGCAGAGGTATTATATGCATACAAAAAGATGAGGACACTAATTATAAAAAAACAGATTATAGATAGACCGTATATCCAGATTGTACCTTCATTCTCTCCAAGGTTTGAAACTCCTAAGCCCCAAAGTGCCACA
>JAJCYJ010000367.1 GCA_029262975.1 Saprospiraceae bacterium | reverse complement strand
CTCTCATAGCACTTATGGAAGATCAGGTCGCTGCCTTAAATCAACTCGGAGTACAGGCAGGGTCCATTCACAGCAACAAATCTTATGAAGAAAGGAAAGAGATAGAAGAAAAATTGGAAAACGGAGGTCTCAAGTTGCTCTATATGGCTCCTGAAACAGCGCTGCAGGAAAATTTTATGTCATATTTAAAGAACATTCCAATAAGTCTCTTGGCCATAGATGAAGCACATTGTGTATCGGTATGGGGAAATGACTTCAGACCTGAATACACCCGGTTACATACTTTGTTAGATATATTTCCGAATGTTCCGGTCATTGCTCTTACAGCTACAGCAGATCAGGCCACAAGAGAGGAAATGCTAATTAAATTGGGACTACGTAAACCTAAAATTTGCATCAGTAGTTTTGAAAGATCGAATATTACGATCAATTGTCTCCCCGGGCAAGATAGAGTGGGTCAAATTAAGAAATTTGTAATCAGACATCGTGAAGAATCTGGCATAATATATTGTCTCAGTAGAAAGTCTACTGAAATGATGGCAGCAAAATTGGAAGAAGTAGGAATCAAAGCTGCATATTATCATGCCGGCATGGATGCATTGAGCAGGACCCGGATACAACAGCGATTTCAAAATGACGGGATCAGAATAATATGCGCGACGATTGCATTTGGAATGGGGATCGATAAGAGTAATGTTCGATTTGTAATTCATTATAATCTTCCAAAAAATATTGAAAGCTTTTACCAGGAAATAGGCAGAAGTGGCAGAGATGGTCTGCCTTCAGAAACACTCCTTTTTTACAGTTGGGCCGATGTCATTCAATTGCGGAAGTTTATAGATGACAGTGACGCTCACCCTGATTATAAAAAAGTGCAGCATGAAAAACTGGACAGAATGTGGGAATTAGCGAGTAGTTATGCTTGTCGGACTAATATGATCCTTAATTATTTTGGAGAATTTCGTCTTGAATCTTGCGGACATTGTGATAATTGTCTTCAGCCAGCAGAGCGATTTGATGGAACGGTGATCGCCCAAAAAGCATTATCGGCCGTTGCCCGATGTAATCAATCGATAGGGATATCGATGTTAGCTGACGTTCTTAAAGGGTCTTACAAAGAAGAAATCAAGGCTTTGGGATTACACGAAATAAAAACTTTCGGTGCCGGAAGGGATAGAAGCTATCCTGAATGGCGGGCCTACCTGACGCAACTCATTAACCTGGGTATTATATCCATTGACTATGCCCGGAATTCCATAGTCCAGTTGACTCCGCTGTCGCAAGATGTGTTAAAAGGAAACACCGCTGTTTCATTATACCAATGGCAGAAGAAAGAAACTTCAGTACCAGTAAAGGACAAAATCATTTTTGTTGAAGACGAGTTATTTGAAATTTTCAGACAATGGCGAGCGCAACAAGCCCGTGCTCAGGGCATTCCTGCTTACACCATTTTACATGATAAGACACTCAGAGAATTATCGAGCGAAAAGCCACAAGAAATAGACAAATTAATAGATATAGATGGGATCGGGAAAGCCAAAAAAGAAAAGTATGGTGATGCGATCGTTAAGCTAATTAAAGATTTTGTCCAGAGTCGAAATTCTAATTAACATATTCAAACATTTGACTCATTATAAATTCTAATTCTTCAAATTAGATTTTAAAGTGTTTATTAAATTTTTCAAATCTTCGGTCGTCGTTTTATAATTAGTGATACACGCTCTAATGGTAAGGGCACCATGAACGGGATAAGTAGAGACCCAAGCTTGTCCGGATGCGATAACATCATCAACAAGTTTACTAACCTTGTCATCATCTCCAGCTAATTGCGCATGAGAAAAACAAATTACGGGTAACTGAGTGTCGTTTCTTATCTCCCAACCATCTTCTATCAACATCTCTCTCAATTGATTACCCATTTCAATTTGATAAGTTATGACTTCATCATATCCCGACCAGCCAAAAACAGCCAACGGCAAGAAAATCCGCAAACCATTAAACCGTCTTGACCATTGAATTGAATGCAAATATGGATCTACCCTCGCGACTTGATCGCCATCCACAGGCATATAGGAAGTCTTGATATTAAAAGTCTTAAAGAGTATAGCAGGATCATTTGTCAAAAACAAACTTGTTGCCATAGGTACCGAGAACCATTTGTGCAAGTCAAGCATTATAGAATTACTTCTTTCAATTCCTTTTAATATTTTGGCATATTTACCACTTGCTATCGCCCCTCCACCAAATGCCGCATCGGTATGCATCCACATGTTATATATATCGCAAATATCTGCGAGCATTTCTAAATTATCAATGGCCCCGGAACCCGTTGTTCCAGCTGTTCCTACGACTAAAAATGGTTCATAACCATCAGCTATATCCCTTTCAATTTGTTCCTTCAATAAATTACAATTTATGGAAAGGTCATCAGTGACAGCTATGGATCGAACAGAATCACTTCCGAGTCCAGTCGTCCGGGCAGCTTTCACGATAGAATGATGAGATTCTGAAGAGCAATAAATCAGAGGTCTTTTAGGAAGTGAGAGGACGCCTTTGGTGAAGACATTTGGAAAATGGTGGTTGAGCGCGCATTGTACTGCTGTTAAATTAGACTCTGCACCGGCAGTACAAAATGTGCCATCACAAGACGACTTATCAAATCCGAGTTTGACTCCGAATGATTCGACAAGATGTCGTTCAATTTCATTGGCGAATGGAGCATGACTCCAGGCTGCTAATTGTGGGTTAAATATGGCTGTTATATAATCCGCAATACTGGACAAATAGTTGATTCTCGGGTTATAAAGACCATAGTATCCGGAATGTGCTGTATGTACGGCATATTTTTGTAACCCTTCTGTGACCATTGACAAAACCTTCTCCATGCCATTAGAAGTATCAAATGAAAGACTTTTAGCATAGTTCTTGACTTCCTCTTCATCTACTATCGGGGCTACAGGTAGGCGATTTGTATGTTGATAAAATTCTTCGAGCGAAACATGTACAAAATCCAATATTCTCTTACGCTCGCTGCTGTTAATATCAAAATCTATCATACTATATTATTAAGAACATCAAAGTAGAAACTTCGACGTATTTAGAATAAGTGTGTCATATCTACTAACCATACATAACCCCATACATAATGGACGATCGAAATGCTGCTCGCATATGCTGTCAGCGTCTTATACGTAAGTTAGCATTGTGCATAACACGAAATATCAGGTATGGTTTATACAAAAACTTACTCTCAGCTGATTATATATCTTTGTGCCTTCAAAAGAATTAATACACGTGCTGACAGCGACTAATATATTTGTTCAATATGGTGATCGAACTTTACTTGATCACATAAATCTGGTCATCAAGACCCGCGATAAAGTCGGTCTTGTAGGCCGAAACGGCGCCGGCAAGTCAACTTTACTCAAAATCCTGGCTAAAGAATATACACCGATGGAAGGAGATATAACGCAGCCTTCCAATGCTACGCTGGCATTCCTGCACCAGGAGATAGAAATAGAGCAACATAGAACAGTACTTGAAGAAGCTATGCTGGCATTTTTAGCGCTACAGGAATTAAACAGAGATATTGACCAGATAAATGAGGTTATTGCCACAAGGACGGATTATGAATCTGAGGAGTACTTTGGTTTACTTGAAAAATTCTCAACCCTAAATGAGCAATTTGCTTACTTAGGCGGTGATTCTGCCGAAGGAGATGCTGTAAAGGTCCTCCAGGGTTTAGGATTTAAA
>JAJCYJ010000366.1 GCA_029262975.1 Saprospiraceae bacterium | reverse complement strand
CCTCTATCACAATCCTGTTAATTCGTTAATTGTGTAAATTCCGATTCTGACCGATTTGGATCTACATTGAAGCAGTCAGCTGATGTTTTGGAATAAATTTCATTATAATCTTGTACATTATAGAATTCTGCATTTATCTCTTTTGTCTGAATCAGAATTATCAGAATTTTAGAATTTGAAGAATTTACCCTGTGGGTATTAAATAGTATTGTGGGTTGACCTCTATCATCACTTTAATTCTATAATTTTACAGCTTCTCATTCTAATGATCTTATAATTCACAAGCAGTATTTAGTAGAAAATTCGGAAATGTCCTCTATCACAATCCTGTTAATTCGTTAATTGTGTAAATTCCGATTCTGACCGATTTGGATCTACATTGAAGCAGTCAGCTGATGTTTTGGAATAAATTTCATTATAATCTTGTACATTCTGATTCTAACTGATTATATATTCACTTAGATGACCTCGGATGATATTTAGGATTGAACAATAATTTATGCTGTAGACTTATGTTGCCAAAATTGATCAATAATCCTAATGGAAAATCATAAGCAACTGTATAATTCTTAGCCTGTGCTATATGGACATCTTCTATACCTACCAAAGCTTTAATTTCAACAACCACTTGATTGTCCACTACAAAATCAGCTCGTCGGGTGCCTACTTCTATTTCCCCATAATAGACAAATTGTTCTTGTTCCCGGGTATAGTCGAGATGCGCCCGATCAAATTCTATAGCCAGACATCGTTGATAAATTACTTCTTGAAATCCGGGTCCCATCGTACTATGAACAGTCATCGCACATCCTATGATCTTATAAGTTAACTCGTCTCTTATCAAAAATCCGTTAATTCACTAAAATTAAAAATTCAGAATCTAATTGATTTCACAATTTACCTCTTTTGACTGAATGAGAATTATCAAAATTTTAGAATTTACAGAATTTTCATTGGGTATAAAAAATGATTCTTTCGGTTGACCTTTATCATCACGCTAATTTTACAACTTCTCATGCTAAATAAAGTTGGAATAATTAGCAGAATATTTTGGAATATCCTTTATCACAATCTTGAAAATTCGTTAATTCTGTAAATTCTGATTCTGACTGATTTGGATCTACATTGATGCCGTCAGGTGATGTTGTCGGATAAATTTTATTATAATCTTGTACATTAAAGAATTCTGCTCTTACCTCTTTTGTCTGAATCAGAATTATCAGAATTTTAGAATTTGCAGAATTTGAATTGTGACATTAAATAGTATTGTGGGTTGACTATTATTATTTTGCTGGTTTTTCTACTTCTCATACTAATAAGCTTATAGTATTAGTAGAAGATTAGGAGGTGTCTTCCATCACAATCCTGAAATTTCGTGCATTGTGTAAATTCTGATTCTGACCAATTTTGATAATTACTTATGCTGACTAATTATAAAATTCCCTACAGATCCTTGGCTCATAAAGTCTTCCGTCAGAATTGCAATTCTATTTACATTTTTATAAAAGGAAAAATTCTTCGCTCCCCCTTTTCTTCCTTCAAAATGAGCCAATATAATCCGGGAGAAAATGCGCTTGTTTGAAGTTCATTATTAGCTTTAAGCGTGCCACCATCAATTCTCTTACCATTCGGCATCACAATTTCAAATTGATAATCAAAGTCATCACTACGCTGGATAAACAAATTTCCTCTAGTTGGGTTTGGGAACAAGGTTATCTTGTCGTCCGATTTTTGCCTGAATGATGCTCCCGTCAATGAACCAAAACTGACATCTTTTATAAGAAAAGTATTATTGTCTTCATTTGATTCAAATCTTCTGAAGAAAGCATCGCCTGCAAAGATTACATTCCACAATCCTGGATCCAATGTACTTGGGATATCAAAAGAAATATTCACCTGAACGGATTGTCCAGCTTCGATCGAGGGCACTTCCATTGTATTGATGCGAATTTCCTCAGCACCCAGAGTATCTTCTTTAGTAAAATAAATGCCCAGGATAGACTCTGTTATTTTATAATCTCCAATATTAGAAAGTGTAACAGAAGATTCAAGTGTCCCTCCTACAACAGGAGTATTTGAAATAGTAGCAGAAGAAACGACAAGATCAGGTAGTAAGGTCGTGTCCCGTATGTTGATTTCAGTCACGAATAAATTATTTTCCTCGTTCGCTTCTAAGATTCGATTACCTGAATCAACTTCTCCAATAATGTAATAAGATCCCGGGGCTAAGCTTTGATCGAATGTTAACAAAACATCTTCTACTATTGGTTGTCCTGGAAGAAAATCTTCAAAAGTGAAAAAGGTCCGGACTTTTTCATCTTCTGTTGGTGTCATATCATTTGATATGTAAATACTGTGCGACATGAAGCCCGAAAAAGCCGGGGAATTACCAGTATTTAAGAGGTGTACAAATGGAAGGGCACGATCGCCTGGAAAATATTCGTCATATCTAAAATCTAGCTCAGATATTATTAAATCAGGTCGATCACTATCATCGGAAATCTTGATTTGCTCTGATGCACAATTATTATTCTCTAGTATTTCAATTATCACTTCAAGCTCATCAAGACAAAGTAATAGATAGTAATCACCGATAAGTAAATTGTCATCTAAATTAATGGAAAACGAAATAGTATCTAATTGACCTGGCTGCAGCACGTCATATGAAGCAAAACCTACAAATGGATCTTCAAAATCGATAGTTTCATCTTTAGAAAGATAGACGCCGGAGAAATCACTTGGAGTCGCCAGGGTGCCACTATTTCTAATGATTACAGTACCCCCGTCAAATAAAAATTCTCCGGGGAAGAAAATATTCCGTTCTGTGGAAAAACTTATTACTTCAAAATCCGGAGCATTTACATTAGGATCTAAAATTACGATGTGGGTAAAAATTGTATTATTCGAATAGTCTGACTCAACAATACGCTCATCATCATTTACTTTGACGATTATGTAATATTCTCCAGGCGTTTGTACTGTATTAAAGTTCAAATAATTAGTTATAATTTGACTATACCCTATTGGAACATCAAACTTTAAATCAGCAGACATGTCCAAATCTGTCTCGTCAATTATAGTGTCTAAAGACAGATAAATTTTAGTCCTTAATATATCTTGTTCAGGAAGAGCTGCTGTTCCAATATTTGAAAGAGTATAAGTTATACTAAATAAATTTTGTCCTAAAAAGGCCTGAGAATCGGCCAAGTCCAAGGACTCAACGGTAAAATCCGGTAATTCCATTGTTGAATTTTCACCTCTAAACATTTGATGAAATCCTTCACTTAAATTAAGCGCATTGTTTATTCTTTGTTCCACCAAAATTTCGCCTATGGTCCAATCAACCTGTAAGTTATCCGAAGTAAATGATTGCCCGGCGGAAGCTATAATATCCCATAATTTTAAATCTTCAGATTCTATTTCAGTAATCTCAATATTGCCTACAACCATACAGTCATTTGCATCTGTCAGGGTCACAGAATAATTGCCATGTTCCAAACCTCTTGCAAGTTGAGTAGTTTGAAGACTGTCATCCGACCATTGAAATAAATAGGGTGACGTACCTCCCAATGGAGTGGCTATGGCTTCATTAGCCGATACTTGCTCAACTACCACATCAAGTGTATTGGTTAATACCGTCACACTTGAAGTTATCTCACAATTTTCATCGTCAGTAACTGTCACAACGTATTCCCCGGAAGAAAGGCCATCTATGAAATCTCCCATTTGGCCATCGCTCCAATTGTAAGTTAATGTTCCAATACCTCCTGAAACTTCAATTGCAATCGAACCATCATTCTGATCAAGACATGAAACATCCGTAATAATCAGATCTGAGACAATCATGTTGGATTGAGTTTCAATAGAATATGATTGCACATAGTGGCATGAATCTCCGGAAGAGATGGTCACGTGATAGGTTCCTGTAGACAAATTGTCCAAGGCTGGTCCATCTGCCCCTGTCGACCATGAATAGGTGAAATTTTGATCTTCAAAAAATATTGATCCGTCTTGATCCCCGCTACAAGTTGCATGAATAATTTCGGCAGTTAATTCTAAACTATCACAATTTGTAAATAGGGTTGTTGTAAAAATTCCGCGGCCATGTGTTGCAGCAACTAGCGTCTGGTCAGAAGGTCTGTATTTTAACATGTCTACCCTTACATTAGCAAGCCCTTCATTCATTACTTTCCACTGTGTATTTTCTCCGTCCAATTTATCAGTACTCCATATACCCATTTCTGTTGCTACAATTGCACCTGCCTTACTTAAAGGGTTGAACATTACCCAGAAGACCGGAAAATCTGGCAAGTTGCCGTCTACATTACTCCAGGATTCACCTCCATCATCGGTCATCCATAAGTTTGGAACTCCGAAATTAGAAAATAGAATGATCATTCTCAAAGGATCATTGGGATATATCTCTATAACCCGCGTGTAGGCAGAACCTTCAAATTGCTCATTAGAAATTTCTACTACTTTTCCAATAGTTGGTGCATCCAGATTTGCATTATCGATGGCTATAATTCTAGCTTTTGAATCAGTATCAGCCGTAGTGCTTTCCTTAACCGATGCAACCCATACCCTATTCTCTACATTAGGATCCACTTTGATCGCTGAAATTTTTAATAAATCCAGCTCGTCCAACCCTATGGTATCAGCAATATTTTGAGCGCCCACATTTCTGATTCGAGCGAGATATCCAGGATTATATGATGACAACAGAGTGTTTGATTTTGAATCATAGTCCATTGGATTGATAAAATACCCTGCATTATTTCCTATCGATATTGTTTCATATTCTCCCCATGAATCAGAGGTGATGTGAAAAGTATTGTAGACATAAGTTGAAATATGAATATTTGGTTGATCCTGATCAATAAAGCAAAAGCCCCCATCCCCTCCTGTTACTTCTGCGGTACTGTTTAACCCTGCAGATGAGAATAATTGTGTCCCGTTGTCTTGCGTGCCCCCAAGGATAGCATTTGATCCTGGATCAGGATGTATCGCGCATGAGTAGAATTGAGTAACGTTATAATTATTGTTTTTTGCAATGATTTCAGGTATCGGAAAGTAATCACACAGGTTGTCCTCATTTAGATCAAAAAATACGCCGGCACAATTACACAAAGAATCCAATATATCGTTGATCGTACAATTATCCTGATCATTACATGATGTTCCTTCTGTACAATTTTCGACAACAATTGTGTAGTCTTCTGTCTCTCCTGCTACAAATCCGGAAGATGCACAAGGATCAGGTATATATTCAGGGCCATATTGCATTCGGACGCGCAATCGAGTTGAAATATGTGCCGCATCATTCGGAACTATAAAACTTGCCTGATAGGGTTGCATTCCAGAAGCGTTCAAAATTTGCTCCTCGGGGCCAAATTCATAATCTCCATTCCAGTCAATCCATGCTCCAGCTTTAGATACGTCGAAAGAATTATTTGTTGTAAATGAAATTGTGAAACTATCTCCGGCGGTAAGTGTCGTCGAAATATCCGTGTAATCACTGTATCCTTCGGCATCCTCAGAAATACCGCTACCAGTTTGATTGGATATCGAATTCAAGTCGACGTTGGTAATAAAATCATTAAATAAACCACTGTGATCAACAGCACAGTAAGAAGGTTCTATCTGTTTATCCAGATCTATATTTAATGAATAAACACCTCCATCATTGCCTATAACAGCTCGAAGGTTGTCTCCAGGGTAGAATTGTATGCTGTGTTGATCGGCATGTACATTTTGTAAATTCCCTGCCCCATACCAATGCGAAATTGCAGTCCATGTCTCACCCCCATCAATAGATCTCAATAAGTCAATTCCTCCGATATAGACAGTGTGTTCATTGATGGGGTCAACTTGAGCGATCAGATCATACCAAGCTTGATTTCGGGTAAAGTTATCATCTGTACTAGTCGATGGAACAGGTAAGGAAGTCCAGGTTATACCGCCGTCATCTGTTCGATAGATGCCCATGCAGTCCAAATCTTTATCACTCTGAAACAACGCATAAACTACATTTTCATTCGAAGGTGCCGTGGCTATTTCTATTCTTTCAAAGCCTTCATTCGGAAGTCCGTTGTTCGGTGCACTCCTTATCAAATCTGTCCATGTGGCTCCACCATCTGTTGATTTATATATTCCGTCAGGAGAAAAAATTCCAAGAGAGGCATAGATGTCGCCATTTGAAGCTATTTCAATATCAGCTGCCCGATTTGAAAACGCCCCACCCGTAGTGCCCCCTAATACTTTGGTCCATGATAATCCCCCATTTACGGATTTTTGAATCCCTTCATTTTTCGTGCCGGCGTATATAGATCCTTGTGTATCTACAACGACTTTTTGAATATAGCTGAAGTCATCATTATTTGTCGAAGACAGCTGATTCCAGGATTGTCCACCATTTTCTGTTTTCCAAAATCCTAATCCTCGAATGGCATCTGCGTTACACCACCCTACACCGGTTCCGAAGTACATGACATCGTTAATTGCAGGGTCTTGAGCTATACTAGATACAGCGATATTTTGAAAGAAGTCATTGATCGGTGACCAGGTAACTTCTTCAGATTGGAAGTTAATCGTTTTCCAGAGGCCTCCGCTTACACTTCCTGCCCAAACAGTATTCCCTGAAGTGTCATTGGCATCTACTAAAAGCGTCCGTGTCCGACCTGCTACGTTGATCGGACCCCTTTCCTCCCAGGATGTAATTTCAGCCCTCTTAGCTAGTTTGTAATGTCCACTTTTCATTTGACTTCTCACCTTCAACAGGTTCTCAGGAGTTCTTTTTTGCAATTTCGGATTAGCCGTCATTTGAAGAAATTGCTCTATAGCATCCGGTGGCATGGCATATGTTGGCTTCGTTTCTTTGAGCTCGAGAGAAGGGCATTCTAAATTGAGTGTTAAGTCGAGATTTGAATCTTCTTTATTTGCAATAAAATGAAAAGCCAAAATGGAGAGCATAGCTGCCCAGAATACAATTTTCTTGGGTATCGAATTTTTCATTTTATCGGATTGGCTCGTCAATTAGGATGAATAGGTTATTGAGATTTTTTCGAAGTAATATTTTTCTTTGTCCTCAATTCAGCAGACTTTGCAGACGATCTATTCTCCTTCAGGTGATCTGGCAATTTTGGAATTGACAAAGATTTTTGATTTCCTGGTTTTCTTACTCCCTTGACTTCCCAATCGAATGAATAATTTCCGTTTCCTTGTAATAGCTCTTTCACTTTGAAACCCGATGTACTCTTTTTGATCACTGCTATACCTTTAGAGTCAGCAGATAATGGCGTGATCAATACAGTGATATTATCTGGAGAAATTTGGTCAGAAAAATGTCTGGGAAAACTTATAGTCGCCACACCATTCTCCATTAATGCTGTCCCTCTCAGGTATGAGGCAGATTCTGGACCTTGTATCATTGTGTACACTATTTTTTCGCCCCCCTTTTCAGGATTATCAACAAAATTGTCTACGAAGTCAGCGAAAATTCTTCCCTGTCCATTCTCATCGACATACATACCGGCTTTATTATTATCCTCGTCGTCATAGACAGCAATAAATCCATGATCCGAACTACCACTAAGGCTTGTGATGAAGGTATTTAAACTGCCATTGGGGCCTTCTGTAAATAGATTTCCATTACCACTTTGGCCTACATATGCCCCAATTTTAGATGCACCCTCTTCGTCTGCAATTCCAAGAAATCCATGATTGGGTCTTCCTGAAGCTATGGTCATCCGGACATTGGTGCTTCCGTTTGGACCAGCTGTGCCTATAAATCCTGATCCTTCAGTAAAGGTGAATGCAAACGCACTAAATTGGCCATTTTCATCATACATATCCCAAAATCCTCCTTGTTCATCACTCGAAAAAAGGAGTTGATTTTGATCGTTCTTTCGATAAATTAAATCTCCTCCACCATCATATACTGCGTTACCATTATCTGTGTGCCATACGGATGGCCCATTTCCATTTCCTCCTCCATCCGAAGAATCAGGCAGGTTAACTGAGTTTCCACTTGAAATACTCAGCACATTATTAGTTAATGACAACAACTGCAATTCATTTTCAGGATCGGAGTCAGCATCTTCTACGCCATCATGAAGAACACTGAGGTCTACGCTATTGCCATTTTCAATACTCAATACAGATCCATCAAGTGTTAAGTTTTGAGTACCTCCACCCGTGTCATCGCTACTTCCTGCGTTCATTGCATAAAGCGCATATGGAACTGAATAGAGTTGTGAACTGCCCAGATTGATAAAATTCTGACCACCTGTCGGATCCATTTCAACCTTGATAAAGTATATATCTGTTGCCCAATCAATATTTGAAAGTGTCCCAATAATGGCGCTCCCTTCCCCGATTCTTATCGAAAATAGTCCTCGGTTACTGGTGGTAGCAGACTGCTCTTCCTGAAATTGAACGTTGCCATCCGCAGCGCTTTGTAATACACTGATCCTTAAATTGATGACCTTATTATCTAAAGGGTCTCCCGTACCATTCCTTGCAACACCTTGATAATTGAA
>JAJCYJ010000365.1 GCA_029262975.1 Saprospiraceae bacterium | reverse complement strand
CATCGAGTTCATGGGCAAAAAGCGCTCCACGTGAAAACAGATTCTTTCCTATCCTGAAATCCAGAGAGTATTGTGTTGATCCCAGTCGTGATAATTCTACAAGTGATTTTTCTTGAATATAATTGGGAGCTTTAACCAGTGTCTCTTTGAAAAAATCAAGTATTCTCTCCTGGTTTAAAATGTTGTAAAAAGAGATATACCATATAAACCCTTCATTTAACCAGATGGTCTCTATTATAGGAGCTGTCTGCCATTCGAACGGGCGATATCCAGTTCCGTATGATCTTAAAGGAAGCCAGGAGTGACCCATGTGGTGGACGATACTACCGATTCGAGCCCTCGGATTGTAATTGGATATTGCCCTTGAAGTATCCAGACTTGCAGTCATACTATTCAGATGCTCCATAGAAAAACCGTATTCATGTCTATCAGAATGTGGAATTAGAAATTCATAACATAACGAATAATGAGGCATAGGGACATATCCAAAATAATCTGCGAGACCTTCAAGAGCCATGAGTCCTCTTCTTCCAATTTCTTTTATATCAATTGGAGTTTCGGTATACACCGCAACAAAAAGAGGGATTTGCGCTTGCTTTACCTCAAATACCTGTACACCATTGCCCAATAAAAATTGAGCATCTGCTAGTTGGGCAAAATTTTCTATTTTATAATTATCAGATTCTAATTTCTTGAGAGACGATGGTCTTAGAGTGCTGAATATTGGCCAATCTTTTTCTGTCTTGATTTCTAAATTAATAGATTTGTCTTCTAAGCCTTCTACAAAACCAAATACGGAATATCCTAAAATTCCTAAATAATTATCTCTTAATTTAGAACTGGCAAAACCTCCCAATAATTGAGACTCCATCTTTAGAAGATCAACCTCATAGCTGATTTTATTGAGATAATGAGTTTCATGATGAAAATTGAAAAATGACCCATCTCCAACTGCCCCGTTCAAGACTTCTCCAGAATCTGTATACCCTTTTAAGTTTTCGATAAAGGCCAAATAATTAGTAAGATCATATGTTCCGGGCCCACTCCTGGGAATAACCAATTTCACAGAATTAGCAAGTCTTCGATCGAATTCAATTGTGATTTCAATTTTATTAGAATTTGCAGAATGAGTAAGTAAATAGTGAACATCCTTTTGAGCTGTTGATATATTCAGACAAAAAGAAATTATAATTATAAAAAATAGACGATACATTTCTAATGAATGGTTTATGATGCGCTAATTTATTTTAGATTGTTATTGTCCCGCCACCTTTTCATAATTCAATTTCTTGCTCGCCCACGGAATAAAATATTCGAAATTTGGGGCATCGGTATGTCCCCCATCGTGTTGCCGCCATGCTAATTCACCGGCGAGCAGATCTGTAAGCATAGGAGGCATTTCCTCTTTGAGATAATCGTTGGTAACGCCAAGATCTCGGGTGCCAAGTAATTTGAAGACTTCACCGGCTGCAATTGTAGCCATATAACTGCCTTTTTGATCGAGCCATTTAGCATCTCCTTTTTCAGGTATTCCATAACTTATAAAAGTCAACCGCGGTGCGCACATGGCTATTAACTGATGGGCGTCTACAGGTAGATCACATCCGGTTTTTTTACCAAAACTACTTTCTTCGGTACCATACTTCAGATAATTACCCGCCATCCAGTGATACTCTCCGGATCCTGTCAGATTCTCTACTGCCTCACCAAAGATGCGACGATGAAGCGTCGCCCCACCCTTGCCGGAAGAACCGATTAAACCTACGGCAAATCGTGGTTCGAAAGCAAGTGCCACGAGTGCAGCTTTACCATAACGAGAAACTCCCTCAATACCAGTTTTCGTTGCATCTATAAGCGGATCCGACTCGAGATAGTCGAGCCCACGAGCAGCTCCCCACGCCCAGGCACGCAGCGAACCCCAATCGTCTGGTTTCCGGAGCTGGCCTTTGTTTACCAATCCAATAATCCCTTTTGTTAATCCTGCTCCGTTATCAGCCTGGATACTTCTCGGATCAATGGTTGCATAGCCCCATCCGGCTGCTAATAATTGTTCTGTTCGAGATGGATCTTCTGAAGGGCCGAAAAAATTTGACATCGGTAATCTTGTTACGGGTGTATACGCCGGGTATTTTTCAAAAATTTCCTTCATCTCCGGATTATGCCGGATCATCATCTCTTTGAAATTATCATTCAATTTTTCCATGTCTTCCGTAGAAGGTTGTGCAGGAGCCGGGAATGATGGTCGTCCAAACATCATGAGCACCGGAACTGGACCTTTTACATTGGTCGGTGTAACTACCATCATGTTAATGTCTACTTCGATCAGCGGGTATGCGCTATTGTCTACATGTCCTATAACTTGTTTGGCAATAACAGGTGTGCGTCCGACAAATTCCCGATCTGTTATTTTTACAGACCACTTGACATCAGGTATATTTGATGGAAGCCGGCCATATACCTCACGCTCCATGTCTTCCACTATTTCCGGACGTCGCTGCTGCCACCACATCTCTTCCGAAATGACTTTTATACCCGCTTTAGTCGTTAAAATGTCAGGAAGCTGAGGGCATGGATTTGCAAGTGATTCATCATAATTTGCGTGATTGGGTGCAGATTCGTTACCACTCGCTCCATGCCGGATTATTGAAATATTCAATTGATCCATCATATTTTGATGGTCTTCCTGTGCTGTCCAGGTGACCTGTTGGAGCAATTTTTCTTTGTCTGTTTTTACGGCCTGTCCTACTGCCTGAAGACAGAAAATAATTAATACGATCAAAAATATAAACCTATTCATCTTACTGTTTATCATTACGAGGAAGAAGATAAATAATAATTAGAAATACCTGGACCTTTCTTACGCAATTTAAATAATGAATATTTGAATGATTGGTATTAGGATAAGAAGGAAAAAACTTCTCAATTATTTAAGATACTGTTTCTGCTAGTTAAACAAAACCCTTTTATAAGGAGGCTAATATTCATTCATTTTTTAATAAACTATTTACCCATCCTCTCCAACTTTCTATATCATCAATCGCGTAATTCTTCTTACTTATTTTTTTTAAAACGAGATGTGCGTTTTGGTAATTATGCGCATCTTTTTTTACCAGTATTTCAAATATCACAGGTAACGCATTACTTAAATTTTGCGCTGATAATTGATTCAATGATAATGAACGAAGAATCACTAATGCCTTGTTCCTATCTGTAAAACTTGGATAGTTTAAAGCCATAATGACTTGATCTATGTCGATTGGAGTATCTGGAAATTCGCGGACGATATAATAAATTATGCGCATACTGTTATTCCGAACTTTGCTACTGGGATCATTTATGCTTGGCATCAGAATCTCCAGTAATTCTTGCGGCTGAATTTTGGCATGTGCCAATAAAAAAGAAGCTGCTGCACGATAGTCTTCTGACTTACTCTTATTGAGAAAATCCACTAATTCATTAGCCATTATTGGGACATATTGATTAAATAATTCCAAATAGGGCGCAAGTTGGGGATGATTAAAAGCCCATATACAGTGTATTACGGGGCAATCCATATTATGGATTTCGCCTTCTCTAAAGAGTTGAAAACTTAAATTTTCGTATTCGATCCATTTGTTTAATAGACTGAATGAATATTCTAAATCTTCATATGGAACTTGTCTGTATCTTAACCTGTTCTTCTCATCTTTTTTCTCAACGAAGTCTATAATAAAATTGAGTTTATCGGTGTAACTTTTGAACAAATAAATATTAGAATAGGCCACCCATTCTAATTCAAGGAATATCTTATTGAGCTTTTCCTTTTTTATATTATAATGCTCCGTGCTTCGATCGTAGTCCGCTATAAGCTCGTCCAGGATGTGGCCATATTTACTTTTTATTTCTGATGCTGAAATTATGTCGGTACCCATCACGGTAAGCCCATATTTGACTTGTGAATAGACAATTTGTGATGTAGTAAAAGTTATTATTAAAGAAAGAATAAAGCCTCTTAAAATGGTCATAATTTATAGTAAGGTATTTACTTAAATATCCCGTTGAGAGGTTAAATCATATGACATAAATTAGAATTGTCATGCCCGCCTGCCTTTGGCAGGATTTTCATGAAAAATAATGCCAATTCTAAAAAATCTACAATTTCGAACCAGGGATTACCATCCCTCGTTGATAAATAATAGCTCTGAAAGAGCTATTATCTTTTCTCATAAATACAAAATTTACTGATTTTTAAAAACAATTGATGATTACGAGACTATTTGACAACCGCTCAACCCGTTAATTATTATGTCCACCTGGTATATGAACGCATAAAAAAAACTCAGGTGATCGTTAATAAGGTCTTAGGTCAATATTGTGATTTCTTTTGTTGGTCGGTTTTTTTAATGAACTCGATTACACCTTTAAAATATGTTTCAGCATCATCATACATTGCTAAATGACTACCATTTGGGCAATGTAAATATTGGCCATTTTGAACTTCTGTGGCGATCCATTCCATATGTTTTGGGTCCATAGTATCATATGCCCCTCCTATCGTTAATGTCGGAACTGTAATCTTTGAAAGTTCTTTTGTAATATCCCAATCTTTAAGTTTTGCATCTCCGACGATACCAAATTCACTAGGGCCTTGCATCGTTA
>JAJCYJ010000364.1 GCA_029262975.1 Saprospiraceae bacterium | reverse complement strand
TGTTCTGATTCTTGATTGTCTGAAAATTCCTTTTTCTCTCAGCCTTTCGTTGATATAATCTTGCCCAAGAAATTCATAAAGTCTATTATATGCATCGTTATCGCTTACACTAAAGATTTGCTCGACGTAATGAGCCACGTTGGGAAACCCAGTAGCAGAACTGCTGTCAATTAAAACTGCCCTCTGAGGTGGTCTTACAGAGTCTATTTTTAATCTTGAATAAATATTTATACTGGTATCAATCTGATTTAATTCATTAATTCTTTGAAGCGCGAGGAATGCCACGGGCATTTTGACCGTACTTGCAGGATAAAAGTACTTGTCGTCATCACGATTTATATAAAATGAATTAAGATGAGGGTGGTTGTTTTTATCTCTTTCAACTTGTGTGTAAATAATCTGGACTTCGTATTGAGCGCTATCGATTTTGTTTTTTACAATATCTGGACTATGGTTAACTATTTCCTGTAAGGGATCTATTGTTGTCTCACCAGAAGAACAGGAATAGATCATCAACACAATAAATTGAAAGAAAATAGCTCGATACATTTTTTATGTTCCTTAAAGTGTAAACTCTAATATACCAAAGGTGCTTAAGATAGCTATGACCACCACTACTACTAACAATACATAAGCCCAGATTTGAGCTTGCGGATATTTAGAGGCAAATTCTGCTGTAATATATCCTCCTGCTGCCTGCCCAACTCCTATAGTAATGCCTATTTTCCAATCTATTAATCCGCTATAATGAAACATTATAACAGCGATTAGGGTGTAACTGGCAACTACGGCGGTTTTAAGAGCATTTGCTGCGATCAGATTATATTTTAAAATAAGTACGGTTATGATTAGAAAGACAACACCCATTCCCATCTGGATGAAACCTCCATAAAATCCCAAAAGAAAGAAAAGCGGAAGTGCAATGGAGTAATTTATAGGAGGCACTTCTAATGGATTTTTTAACCACCTTTTAGGATTGATGAGCAATACTACAAGCATAAGCACCAATAGGTATTTGAAGACAAGTTGAAATTGTTCATTTGAAACGTTGATGGCTACGATGACTCCAGTTATCGCTCCAGCGATAGACACAATAATTGGCCATTTTGATGAAGCGATATTTAGTTTCTTGTTTTGGACAAAGGAGTAAGTAGAGGAAAGAGATTGCATCATGACTCCTACTCTGTTCGTACCGTTCGCAAGATTGGGAGGTAATCCCATCAATTCGGTCATGATACTGAGTGTAATTGCTGAACCATTTCCGGCTAAAGTATTGACTATCCCTGCGATAAATCCTCCAAATACGGCTACAGATAATGTCAGTAAATCATACTCCATAACTTGATTGTCTGACACAATTCAATGAGGACACCATTCGCAGATTTTGGATGGACAAAACAAATTAGTTTATTGTCTGCTCCAATTTTAGGTTCTTCGCTTAGAAGTGTAAATCCCTGGGATTTTAATCTTTTCATCTCTCTCACGATATCTTCTACATCGATGGCTATGTGATGAAGACCCTCTCCTTTTTTGTTGATGAACTTGCTGATCGCACTATCTTGATGATTAGAAGAAAGCAATTCAATCTTAGAGGGACCAATCCGGAAAAAAGATGTTTGTACTTGTTCACTAACAACTTCTTCCATTTTATATGGAGGACTACCTAATAAGGAAGTGTAAAGTGAATTTGCAGCCGCGATGTCTTTAACTGCAATGCCGATGTGTTCGATCTTTCTCATAGATGGGTAATATATCCACAAGATGATAAGAAAGTTAAGTCTGTATCAAAGAATGATCAGAATAATTATCGATTGACAAATCCGTAACAGAAGATTTCAACAACCGAATCAGCATAACGTTCTATTACATCTTCGTCAAATGTATTTACATCATATAAGTGTTTGATAAGAAATGGATTCGAAAAAAAACTGCTTGCCATCCCCAGCAGTATGCTCGGTTGAAATTCTTTGTCAATCCTCTTTATATTTCCAAGTTTGCGTTGCTTTTTAAACAACTCCCCGGTAAGATTAAATAATGGATATATAAGGTTGTTAATTATCCATTCGCTACGTTCCGAATGTTGATCCATTTCCTGGGCGACAATTTTTGGAAAAGCGGGATACTTAGCATAAAAGTGAACTAATTGTCTCACCATGACTTTTATCATCTGAATACCATCCAGGTCCTTATGGATTTTCTTGGATTGCTCAAATTGAGATATAAATTCATTGGCCAACCTTTTTATAGAAGCTTTCCATAACTCTTCTTTATTGCCAAAGTAATAATGTATTAAAGATCTGGCTACACCGGCCTTTTTTGTGATTTCCGTTGTTGTTGTGCCTGAATAGCCCTTTTCGGCAAAAATATTTACAGCGACATCACACAAATGCTCGATATTGATTTCAGCATCAGCAGGAGGTCTCCCCGGTTTTCTTTTAACGAGGTTATTTGTTGTTTTACTATTTTTTGTTCTGGGAGGACTGGTCAGCATTTCCATAAATGTATCTTTTATTGGCGCATCTGCCAAATAACGCACAATATGAGTCATTATCGTCAATTACCCAACTTTCCATCAAATAAATCGTTAGAAAATAGATACCAATTATAGCTGATATAATTGAGCATAATCATATTTATATTTTACATTTGATGCCATTTCAATTGGCAAACGTGCCAATAAATATTGGTTATATCAGCTATTGTGCCATGTAGAACCGGCAACTTTTTGGTTCTAATTAGCACTACTGACTAATAAAATTATCAAGAACTAAATCAGAATTATGGAAGCATATATCTATGATGCCATTCGCACAGTTAGAGGCAAAGGCAATAAAAAAGGGGCCCTTAATACAGTCACACCGACTCATTTGACGGCACTTTGTCTAAAGGAATTAAGAGAAAAACATCAATTCGATCCTACTTTAGTTGAGGATGTGATCCTCGGCTGCGTCACTCAGGTGATGGACCAGGGAGCAAATATTGCCAAGACGGCAGCACAACAGTCGGGCTATGGAGACCATTTGTGCGGTGTGACGTTGAATAGATTTTGCGGCTCAGGATTAGAATCCATTAATCAGGCTGCGGCCTATGTGAAATCCGGATTTTCAGAATTGCTTATAGCAGGCGGTGTCGAAAGTATGTCTAGGGTAAAAATGGGATCTGATGGTGGAGCATTGATGATGGATCCTGCAGTAGCATTGCCAGGCCATGCAATTCCCCAGGGCATCAGCGCAGATCTAATAGCCTCAAAATATGGCTATTCAAGAAATGATGTTGACCTCTTCGCTGTGACATCTCAGCAAAGAGCATTGGCAGCAGAACAGGCTGGATTATTTAAATCACGCATCAATGTGAAGGATATTAATGGACTTATAATGCTTACGAAAGATGAAAATGTCAGACCGGGAACGACTTTAGAGACACTTTCTGAACTACAGCCTTCTTTCGCTATGATGGGTGAAATGGCTGGGTTTGATGCCGTAGCCCTGGACAAATATCCGGAAGTAGAATTTGTTAATCATGTTCATCATGCTGGTAATTCGTCAGCTATTGTGGATGGTGCTTCACTTGCACTGGTAGGCAGTAAGGCCGTAGGCGAGAAATTGGGGATGAAACCGAGGGCAAGGATAAAATCACTTGCCGTCATGGGTTCAGATCCAACGATCATGCTGACTGGTATTGCTCCTGCTTGTCGTAAAGCCCTTGGGAAAGTGGGTATGACGGTAAACGATATAGATTTATTCGAAATCAACGAAGCATTTGCTGTTGTCCCACTGAGAGCTATGGATGATTTGGGAGTGCCACATGACAAGGTCAATGTTAATGGTGGTGCCATTGCACTGGGACATCCTTTGGGGTCTACGGGATGTATGCTGATGGGTACAGTCTTAGATGAACTGGAAAGACAAGGTAAATCAACAGGACTCGTAACACTATGTATAGGTGGAGGTATGGGGATCGCTACGATTATTGAGCGCGTTTAACAAGTATTTTAAAAATTTGAAAAGATAGATTATCAATGTCATTTAAAAATAAAATCCTTTCATACGAATTAGATAAAGATGGGATCGGATTGATCACCATTAATATGGAAGATCATCCGGCTAATTTATTTAGCACGGACTTCATGGAGACCTTTTTCGAAATTACAAAAGAAGCGATTGCTGACAAAACTGTGAAGGGAGTTATAGTAACCTCTTCTCGTCGAATGTTCATGGCTGGTGCAGATCTTAAAATGCTTGAAAAACCAGTGACGGATGCAGAAGCATTTTATAATAATTCCGTACAGATGCATAAGCATATGCGGGATATTGAAAACGGCGGCAAGCCATTTGTTGCAGCCATTAATGGACACGCCCTTGGTGGTGGTCTCGAGGTTTGCCTCTGTTGCCATTACAGGATATCGGTTGATGATCCAAAGATTAAAATTGGATTTCCTGAAATTAAAGTAGGGCTATTTCCTGGTGGAGGTGGAACTTCCAAAGCTCCTTATCTTATGGGTATCCAAGGGGCTATGATGGCTATTCTTCAGGGAACTGATCACACTCCTGCCAAAGCGAAAACTGCAGGATTAATTCATGAAACTGTAGCATCTGCCGAGGAATTGATACCTGCAGCAAAGAAATGGATACTGGAGACACCAAATACTGTTCAACCCTGGGATGTTCGCAGTCCTAAGATACCAGGAGGAGGATTATTTACACCAACAGGTGTTCAAACGATTATGGGAGGCATTGGAAATGTGCGTAAGTTAACTCATGGTAATTACCCGGCAGCAGGTGCTGTGTTAAGTGTGATCCATGATGGCTTACAGGTTAAATTTGATCGGGCACTGGAGATAGAAGCAAGATATTTCACAAAAGTGATTATGTCAAAAGAGGCAAAAAATATGATCCGTACAGGATTTTTTGCCATCCAGGAAGCGAGCAAAGGCAAAGCCAAGCCCAAAGGATATGATCCATATGAGATAAAAAAATTGGGCATCCTTGGAGCAGGTATGATGGGAGCAGGTATAGCTTATGTTTCTGCATTCGCCGGTATGGAAGTCGTCCTTAAGGACGTAACTCAAGAGGGGGCTGATAAAGGAAAATCGTACAGTGAGAATCTACTTAAAAAGAGAATCAGCCGAGGTAAAATAACACAAGAAAAGGCGGATGCTATCTTAGCGAGAATTCATGCCACTGATGACCCTGCCGCAGTAAAAGGATGTGATATGGTGATAGAAGCTGTATTCGAAAACCCTGAATTAAAAGCGAAGGTCACGGCACAAACGGAAGCAGTATTAGGTCCTGATAAAATATATGGATCTAATACATCGACCATTCCCATTACCTTATTAGCAAAAGCTTCAGAACGACCTGAGAATTTTATAGGAATTCATTTTTTCTCTCCCGTAGATAAGATGCCCTTAGTAGAGATCATAGTGGGAGAAAAAACAAATGATAGAGCGATTGCTGCTGCGATCGACTATGTTGTATCAATAAGGAAGACGCCAATAGTAGTCAATGATAGTCGAGGATTTTTTACTTCACGAACATTTGGAACATACTGTTCTGAAGGCGTATTCATGTTAGAAGAAGGAGTGCCACCGGCTATGATTGAAAATGTGGCCAAGACTAAAGGCATGCCAGTAGGTCCTCTTGCAGTGACAGATGAGGTGTCTCTTACACTTGGCATATTAGTTTATGAAAGTGACCCTTCTGCCAATAAGATTCCGTCAATGACAAGATTTTATAACATTGAAAAAATGTTAGTTGATAAACATGGACGCCATGGCAAAAAAAATGGAAAAGGATTTTATGATTATCCCGGTAATGGAAAGAAGAGATTATGGCCGGAACTTACTACAATATTCAAGACAGATCTGGATACATTAGATAAGGAGACTGTCGGAAAAAGATTGTTGCACCGTATGTCATTAGAGACTTTTCGTTGTTTAGATGAAGGTGTATTAAGATCTACCAAAGACGGCGATATTGGGAGTATAATGGGATTTGGTTTCCCGATCTATACAGGAGGAGCGCTTTCCTATATTGATTATGTTGGTATTGACACTTTTATTTCGGATTGCGATGAATTTACATCAAAATTTGGAGCGCGATTTTCGATTCCAGCTAGTCTTAGAGCTTTTGCTAAAACCGGCAAATCAATCCATGAATATGGGAAAAGTAGTCCTAGCAAATCCGATTTAAAATCATTGAAAGAGTCGGAATTAGTGGCTTATGCCAAAACTCTTGGGATATCCGCCGCGGAAGAAGATCTTAAAAATGATACCTTAGAAAAGGTATATGCGAAGTTAGGATATTAACTTTGTCACTCGACAGGGAGGTCTGCTTTTAAAAGTAGACCTCTTTATTTTTATAGTCGGACACTACCATCCAATCCATGAGAAAAGCCACATATGTATTACTTACACTGCTTCTATTGACATTTTTTGTTGGAATTTTCGCTTTTATCAACCAAAATAAATTAATAGACAGATTTATTAGTAGACAGAGTGCTGCGGCTATTTACAGATATGAACTTTTAGATAAGGATGATAAGATTCGGCTTGTAACTGTCGGGACAGCCTCACCTTTACCAGGAGAGCGGGCACGCTCATGTAATGCTGTATTTGTAAATGGCAAATTTTTGGTTTTTGATATTGGACCGGGTGGATCAAGAGCAATAGAAAGGTTCAGACTGCCTATGGATAAGCTGAATGCCATCTTTATTACACATTGGCATGCCGATCATTATATGGATCTTCCTGAGTTGATTAACCGCAGCTGGCTCTTAAACCGGACAACAAAGCTCGAGGTTTACGGGCCTGAACCACTCGATACTATAATGAAAGGAATAGGCTATTTTTTAAAAGCTGAAAACAACTTCAGAGTACTGCATCATGGACCGAACATATTTAATAAGGCATTGGCCCTTCCTGAGGCTCATCTTATTAACCTTGATAGCAACGGCTATAGCGAAGTATATAACGAGGATGGAGTTACTGTAGAAGCATTCCTCGTACATCACGATCCCGTATCACCAGCATTGGGATATAGGATAAAATATAAAGATAAGTCCCTGGTTATTAGTGGAGATACAAACAAATCAGATCAGGTGATTAAATACGCCGCTCATGCAGATATCCTGCTTCATGAAGCCCTGGCTTTTGACATGGTAGAACGGGCAATAAAAATACAGATCGAGGAAGAGAATGATCGAAATGCTAAAATTCTTGCGGATATTTTAGAATACCACACGAGCCCTGTACAGGCTGCTGAAGTAGCGGAAGCTGCAGGAGTAAAAAAGCTTATTCTTACTCATCTCGGTCCTGCGCCAGAAAATCCGATAAGTCGAAGGTTTTATACTGCCGGAATGGATGAAATATTCAAAGGACCGGTATTACTAGCAGAAGATGGAGATCTTTATATTATCGACTAATTAAATCAATTTCAATGAATAGAATAAAATCATTATTTAACCTTGAAGGAAAAGTTGCCATCATTACTGGGGCCAGCAAAGGTATTGGAGAAGC
>JAJCYJ010000363.1 GCA_029262975.1 Saprospiraceae bacterium | reverse complement strand
AATGTTTCCCACACAGTGACATCATCATGATTGGCCGTGAGAAATGATTTAGTTGTATCAGGTATTCCTCTTGGATTGGCGAGTTCTGGCGTTGGGACCAGTGCCGGCCAGTTCAATGCTATAAATGTGTTCCACGCGAAGTAATCAAAATCCGGCTGTTTCGATAGATTTGTATTCGGGGCGGCAGGGCAATCCAGTTGCAGCATGCCTCCGGCCGTATAGCATTTAACAGGTGCCGGGACAATATCTTCACCGGTCAAGTTGTCATGAAAATCGCATTGTATAGCGAGGAACATGGGTAGTAAAAGTAAGAGGAAGGCAGCGGGCTTGATAAATCGTATATTTTCCATTTTAGATTGGTTAAAAAGTTGATGAGAATACTATCAAATTACTAAATATTTTTTATAGTAGAAATAAATGGATGTAAATAATTCTATTTCTGAACCACAGAATTTACAAAAGCCGTGCAGATAAAATATCTGTAAATGAACTCCAGGGTGTATATTTATGCTTCTTTTCAGTTTAGTCCGTCACCTTAACTTCACCATGGTGAACCAGAATTGGGAGAAAGAAAATTGAACATAAGTATCCGTCCGAGCAACTCTATTTTATAAATTTGACATAGGAATATGAACTTGACATCAAAAAAAAATAGATGTTGAACAATTGGAAACTACGCCGGTAAAAGATGTTTTCTTTGGCCAAGAAATATGCGGAAGAAGATTAGAACCAACGAGAATTCTGTAAACAGTCCGGGATTATTAAGCATGAAATGAATTACTGGTTTTCCAAATCAACCGTTACTGGAAAAGTCTCATTTCCTGTTCTTATCTTTAAATTGTACAGTTTAGAAAACTGCCATTATCTTCATCTTAAACATTCGACTAAAGTCTTACTAAGACTACATTTCATTGAGGTGCCAAGCCATCAACACTGGCTTTCTCCATTGCAACCAAAGGTCGGAAGGGGCTTCATCTACGGCTATTGGGTTAGTTCTTCGTTTCCAGCATTCTCGGTGGTTGAGCGGAGTCAAATGGACCCACGGCAGAATCTCCAGGTGGTTGAATGCAGAGGTGTAAAAAGATGAATCTGTAATCTCCTTGGGAGGCAAACTGAATTCGTGTCAGAATCAGTGAAGATTGTCAGAATCAGGATTTTCAGGATTTTAGAATTTTCAGAATTTCAATGGTACACGCTAAAGCAGAGTCTGGTTTCCTGTTCTTATCATTAAACCGAACAGATTAGAAAACCCCGCTGCTGGAAAAGTCTCTTTTCCAGTTTTTATCTTCAAATTGTACAGATTAGAAAACTGTGTTTTCGGCACTATGCATTTAGCGCGATATCAAGCCATCACACATTTGATATCATCCCCTGAATATACTGTTTCGAACAACGAAAACGCAGTTTTCTTCTTGGCGTTATCGATTCGATATGCTTGGAGATCACAGATCTCCAATAGCGGCAACCGGGGACTTTTAAACTTTCTCCCGCTACTGGGAAAGTCTCTTTTCCAGTTTTTATCTTCAAATTACACAGATTAGAAAACTGTGATTTCGGTTCCCCCGCTGCTGGAAAAGTCTCTTTTCCAGTTTTTATCGTTAAATTGTACAGATTAGAAAACTGTGTTTTCGGTTCTAAGTATTGTCTGCGAAATCAAGCAATCACATCTATGAAATCATCCCGTGAATGTACTGTTTCGAACATCGAAAACGCAGTTTTCTTCTTAGCGTTATCGGTTCGATATGCTTGGAGATCACAGATCTCCAATAGCGGCAAACGGGAGGATTACATACGAGATCTTCTCCTCATCCGTGTATTTTCTAAAAATGATCACACTACGGTCTAATATCCTTTTCAGGGTCTTTTCTAACTGCATGTTTGTCAAACCAGGCGTTAAGGTATGCATGCGTTCGCAGGAAATTTGACGGTTTACTACCTGTTCCGTGAAATTCATTGTTGAAACGGATCATGACAGTAGGCACTTTGTTCATTTTTAACGCCTGGTAGTATTCTTCGGTTTGGGAGATCGGCGTCCTCAAGTCGTCTTCCCCACACATGAGCATGGTAGGAGTTTTGACATTTCCAACATACATCAGCGGAGACCTTTTAATGTGTTCACTTGGATCTTCCCATGGGTATTTTTCGAAATTATAGTACCACCCTGCGCCGTCTGTAGTGCCGACGAATGAAAACCAATTGGTTACCGGGTAATTCACAGACGCAGCTGCAAACCGGTCTGTTTGCCCAACAATCCAGCTGGTTAAGACTCCTCCTCCACTACCGCCATAAACATACATTTTATTTTCATCGATGTTACCCTTAGCGATCACCGCATCTACGCCGGCCATGATGTCATCATAATCATTTCCCGGATAGGCATTTTGAATGGCGTTTGCAAACTCATACCCATAACCCGTGGAGCCTCTTGGGTTGGTATAAAGAACCACCTGATCCTGGGCTGCATGCATTTGGAAGTTATAATTAAAGCCAACATGATACATGCCATGAGGACCTCCATGGATGCGCAGTACCAATGGGTATTTCTTGCTGGGATCAAACTGTGGTGGTTTAACAATCCATCCCTGAATAATCTTTCCATCCACGGAGTTGTAATTGA
>JAJCYJ010000362.1 GCA_029262975.1 Saprospiraceae bacterium | reverse complement strand
ACGTTCGAATTTGGTGCAATAATGGGATGCAAATAAGGCCGATGATCCGTACGGGCATTTTGCGTCACCAGCACTGTCTCATGTCCTTCTTTGTAAATTTTTATTTCATCATCTGAGGCTACAGCATAAAAAAGGTCTTTCGTAATAACTGATGCATTGGACGTTGAAGTAGACGTATTCTGACATGAAAATAAAAACAGAAGTAAGGATATGAATAGGATAATTCTCATTAGATGATGGTCACTTTAGAATGATAATTTATTTATTGGAATATCTAAGATAGGGAAAGTCAATTATTATTCATGCTTGTGGAAAACAGCTTAATAAATAATTTATTGACTGGAACGTTTTTCTGTGGTAAAAGCCACGCACTAATATAAATTGACAGCTATCGTGTCTCTGAATTTATTTAGAACGACTAAGTTCTTTTTAAAAGTGAATTCTTGCCAATCATTTCTTATCTTAGATCGAAGACTTGTCAGGAAGGAGTTAAAGTGAAAAATATACCTATAATTTTATTTTTTTTTACTGCGAATTTAAAAATTGAAAATAGGTAAATTTAAATTGTAATGAAAAAAATCTACTGGCTTAATCATATCGTAGAATTTGTATTTATTGTATTGGGTATACTTGTGGCATTAGGTATTAATAATTGGAATGAAACCAGACAAGAAAGAATAAGAGAATTTGTGATCCTTCAAAACCTCAAAGAAGAATTTGTCTTTAATAAAGAAGAATTGAAAAGGACAGAAGAGGTTCTTCTGGATGCGCGCCAGGCCACAGAATTTATATTGCAATTATTTGGCAATAATATAGATGAAGCTTCGGGATATAACATAGATAGCTTAATCTATTTTACGATGTATGCTCCTACTTTCAACCCCAGTCACAATGTCCTGAACGATATTACCTATTCCGGAAATATGAATGTAATCACGGACACTAAACTAAAACAACTTCTTTTAGAATGGGCGAGCAAAATGGAAGATTTTGACGAACAGGAAAATAATATGTATTATTATTTGAACAGACACGCCATTCCAAAGTTGGAAAAGTTAATGTCATTTAGAAATATTGAAAAGTACGGCCCAATGAGTCATGTTGGGTCTTCGAAATTAATTGAGAATAATTATCAAATGCTGGATAATCTGGAAGCAGAAAATATCTTTGACAACCATCTCTATGAATTGACTAATGTGCATAATTTGTATCCATCATTATATGACTGTATTGATAAGATATTGAAACAGCTCGAATAATCAATATCAAATTATGTAGTTACATATATCTCTCATTATTCATCCAAATAAATTATTTCGAAACGATCAATCCATGCTTAATCTTTTTGGTAAAATCAGAAAAGAACTTCTTGAGAACTCACGTGTGGGGAAATATTTAGCCTATGCATTAGGTGAAATTATCCTTGTTGTTGTAGGGATCTTGATTGCCCTACAGGTAAATAATTACAACCAACATAATATAGAAAAGAAAAAAGAAAAATTATATCTCAAGGAATTTATAGAAGATATAGAAACAGATAAAGAGGAATTATTGAGAGTGATTAAAAAGACCAATCGTATCATGATTTATGCGGATTCACTATTAGTTTACTCTCGATCTAAAAGTATTCCTTTTGACGATATCGATATCGTCAATTTATTTTTAGGATCCACAGGCTTTACCGTTTATATGGCAAGAGAAGCAACTGTAAATGATATTATAGGCTCCGGCAATCTTAATTTGATTCGATCATCTTCAATTCGTTCTGCCCTGGCATCATGGATTACAGATATGAAATATATTAGAGAATGGGAAAAGATATACAAGGACAAAGCAAATAGATATGAGTTATATCTTGAGCAAAAATTGGATTTTTCCAGATTGAGATTTAACGAACCATTCATAGATGCTAGTACTCTTTACGCCTTGTTACAAGATCTGTCGTTGAGAAATTATCTTGATAATTCGAGTTGGCATTCAGACAATCTCAATGATCTGTATAAAGAGCGAATTGCTTATTTGGATAGACAGCTTGACAGCATAAATAAATATTTAGATAGGTGAAGATTGCAATAAAGATTAGCCGACCTGTAGTAAAATCGGGAGATTTAATCCGATCCCGATATAATCGAATGAACCGTGATCTACTTTATTATACGAATTGACTATTTTGCCTGCATGCAATATTTTATTATGAATCACTTATTAGCCAAGTTTCTGTCGGCAGCACTTTTTATATCTTTCTTTTCTAGTGGCGTTTGTTTTGCTCAAATAGAAAAGGATATTATTTCATCCATAGAACTCCGGAATATTGGTCCTGCATTTATGACAGGAAGAATCTCTGATATTGCAATGGATCCCGGAGATCCTAGTACCTGGTATGTTGCTACCGCTTCAAGTAACGTCTGGAAAACAGATAATAATGGAACAACCTGGGATCCCATATTTGATAATTATGGTTCTTTTTCAACAGGGTGTATTACTATCGATCCTATCAATCCAAAGATACTCTGGTTGGGTACAGGAGAAAATCAAAGTCAACGAAGTGCAGCATGGGGAGATGGAATTTATAAAAGTGAAGATGGAGGAAAGAGTTGGGAAAATAAGGGTCTGAAAAATTCAGAACACATAGGTAAAATATTGGTAGACCCCCGTAATCCAGAGGTAGTCATCGTAGCCGCTCAAGGACCTCTGTGGAAGGAAGGTGGTGAGAGGGGCGTATA
>JAJCYJ010000361.1 GCA_029262975.1 Saprospiraceae bacterium | reverse complement strand
GTTTGATCATCAGAACCATTCGAACAGATATATTCAGCCACTTCTGAAAGCATGCCTTCATCATCCATAGGTCCATTGGAATCACAATCTGGCACAGCAGCAAGTGTTTCCAGAATATGTCGCTGACTGGGATGGCCTAATCCATATGGGTCACAGACAATTTTAATGTCATTAATAGCCTGACAAAAAGCTGCATCAGTTCCATATTCACCATTCCCATCTGAAGGTGGGTCATCACTGCCACCACCATTTTCGCAATTCTTGATACGATCATTAAATGCAGTTGAGCCTGTGTTTCTCGCTCCACCGGCACTGCCTCCTGTTGGTTCGAAATCTGTATTCTCTACAAATCCTCCTCCAGCATTGATACCATCTTCGCAATAGTATTCAACAAAACATTCGGTAACTTTTTGACCTGGATACCCAGAGCCAGTTTGGCATTCTTCTTTGTTTGAAAGTCGACCCCGGTCATCAGGATCTGTTTCACCAGAACCGCTTCTTGCATAACCGCGACAATAGGAGAAGCAAATTCTAACACTAAAACAATTACGGGCAGCCACCTCTTGACTTTCACTCTGTTTAATTCCTTCAGTATTCAATAGGCGCTGATCGAATTCTCGCTCATACTTCATTTGAAAATCTATGAGCATTTCTGCGGCTATTCTGGTTTCGAGCTGTCGTATGTATTCTGCCTTATTTTGTATGGCCTCAATTACTTCTTCTTTGGCCACGTAATCAACAAAGATTGGAGATCCATCCATCATAGGAGCATATATAAACCCAGAGGTTTCTTTAGCACTTTGCTTTACAACAGCCGCTCCGTAAAATGAACTGCCGGATCCTCGCTGTTGATTATCATCGAAGTAGATTCCTTCATCAAATTTAGGCACACCATGTTGAGCCAGAAATTCGTAAAGAAAATCAAAGTCATCATTTAATTTTAGAATTTCTCGAACAACAACGTCATATCCTCCATCAAACGCAACCTCACTACATTCATTGGTACATTCCGGGTCACTGCAGTCGATTAATCCATCCTCATCATTATCAAGCCCATCAAAGCATTCTTCATCCGGCTTCTCACAAGTCTCATCGAACCAGTCACTGCACCCGGGATCCTCACAATCACATAGCTCATCTCCATCATTGTCCAAATCATCATGACAAGACCGATACGAAATACAAGTTGGACAATCGTAGTTTTCCGGAAGGTCACAGATAAAACTTCCTTTAGTCTCTCCTGATCCCGATAACCCTCCGAAAGAACCTTGATCCACCTGAGTTGCAGATTGCTTTATTTGCTCAACGGTCGGACAATTACACGTATGACATTGACTACCTCCACAATCTATATCTGTTTCATATCCATTTTGAATGCCATCATAACAACTGTTACAGCTGGTTATTGATACAGTCTGTCCGACAACACATCCTGTTTCGTTATTGCGCACAACTATGGTATACTCACCTCCATCTACTGGAAATGAATTTCCGGGCTGCCAGGTATTGCCACCATCTATACTGTACTCATAAACGAAAGAGCCAGAATTTCCTACTTCACCTGATTTTTCAGGAAATAAATTCCCCTGACCTTCGCTCAAAACAATGGTCATTTCACCGCTTTGTGCTACATCACAGTTGGGCTCAGTAATTTCTACGCTCTCAATGTTGGGGCAAATATCGACACATTTAAATGGGAAAAATAACTTGCGTACACACCCAGTTTTCTTTGATCTTACTGCAATATTGATGTTGTAGGCCGGGACATTATTAAAGACATTGCTATTTTGATAACTGTTGCCATTATTTCTGCTGTACTCAAGGTCTATTCCACTGGCATAAACTGCGAATTTCCCTTGATTCCCTGAGGGGCAATAAGGATGCTTCAGAACAGTGACCCGAATACCCTCCGGACAGCACGGCGCACAAGGCCCGCCACAGTCCACACCTGTCTCTCCTCCATTCTGTTTTCCATCGCTATAGGAAGCCGTACAGGAAAGCGTAAAGCTTCTACTATCACCACAACCGGTATCAGCATTTCTTGTGCGTATTGCATAGGTTCCTGCAGATAGACCTCCAAAAGAAGAGGTGGATTGCCATGAAATACCACCATCAATACTGTATTCATTATTCGTGCCAGGAGTAACAATGTCTATCCAGGCATCTGTGGAACTACATGTACTTGGAGGATTGCCAATATGAATAAAGTCGATTGTGGGACAAGCCCCATCATCATTACAGTTTAACACGTATGTAGCATTGTCAATACAGTTTAAGACTGTATTTTATACTCGAATATTATAGGTTCCTGCAGACAGACCACTAAAGACATTACTGCTCTGATAGCTCTGACCAGCATTGATGCTGTATCTGAGAGAAGAACCAGTACTAAATATTTGGATCACACCTGAATTCGTCCCGCATCCTGGTTCCGTACTTACGACTGAAGTGATCTCCGGACAGGCTTGCGTATTATAGGTGCAGGATCCATTATCAATAACTGCTGCAGGATCATAATTTGATGCATTAGGATCTGTACAACCTTCTCGCAAAATTGTTCTGATAAATACATGAAGATTGATGCCGTCATGAAAAGTCACATAGTACAAGTCGGCAGAAAGGCCACTAAACCTGTCAATTATTAAATCGGCATGTGGGTTTTGCCATATCTCTAACCTATTGGAAAAATTCACTAAATCCGGGACACCTCTATAAAGGGCATAAGTGCCTTTGTCTTCATGACCGGTATTTGGTAATGGATAGAGCCGAACTTCCATTTCTCCGGACATTGAGCCATCGTCATGATTAGTGATAGTTCAAGTGTTTGTTTGAGCTATGGCTGAGCTTACATTGAAAAAAGCGAAGAAAAATGTGAACGTGATGAAAATCAGGCTTTTGGGCATCGTAATTTCTTTTGAATAAGGGATTATGTTGAAATATCTAATGGAAGAGATTTTGCAATTGATCTTCAACAATGATGTCAGGCATAAATATTATCTAACTATTTAATCAAATAAATATAATCACGGCCAGTAACAGACCATGATATGGTGATATTTTTAATTCACATAGCTATCAGACAAAGTCGTTTCTGCTGTTAACGACGTAAATAATTGAGTATTATGCAAAAAACCACTCAATAAATTTGGGTTTTTTAATAGAGATCTGTCAATTTACTTGATATTCATAAGTCGATATGTCACACCACCTTCGTATGCCGGGAGATAGCGTCTCACAAGTCTAAAAACGTTGACTTTATGAACAGAGTAAATGAACCTTCCCTTAACGATCCTTTTCTACACTTTTAGGGAGTTTTAAAAACGGATAGTTGAACAATACCAACAGCACTTCCCTTTTATGCCTGGGTGAGAAAAGCTTCAGATTTCAATTGAAAAGTATACTTTAAATAGTACAATCAATATTGAGTAATTTTTTCTGTTAGCTCGTATTATGAATGCTCACACAATTTTGCATTCTTTTGAATAAATTACTATCGCTGGATTTGCAATAGGGAGCATTTAAATACTATGACTTTAATGCTTTGATTGCTCTGAATGCTTGCTCCAATCATCATTTATTCAAGAAGTTAAAATGGGTATTTATACCGGGCTTTGTGTACCTACAAAATCTTAAATTACGATTACAAAATTTTTCAACCAAAATAAGAATCATGCATACAACTGAGAAATGGAATAACCGATGGTCAAGACGAAAATTTTTAAATAAAGTCGGTCAAGCAGGAGGTGCCGCAGCTCTTTATGAAACAATGGTTGCACTCGGTTTGCTAAACCTTCCGAGCAAATGGCATGGTATTCCTAAATTAGAAAGAAACCAGGGTGATGGAAAGTCAGTACTCATACTGGGTGCCGGAATTGGCGGACTTACTGCTGCTTATATCCTTTCTCAGGCAGGCTATCGATGTCAAATACTGGAAGCAAATCATCGGGCTGGAGGAAGAAACCATACAGCCCGTCGAGGCAGTACCGTTATAGAAGAATCAGATGCGCATGGAAGTACGCTACAAGAATGTCAGTTCGATGATAAACTGTACTTAAACCTTGGACCTGGCCGTCTTCCTTATCACCATAGGCGCGTGTTAGGATATTGCCAGGAATTGAGGGTAGAACTCGAGCCATACATTATGAACACAACTGGCAATTTATTTCAATCTACGCGCGATTTTGAAAAACCCGTAGTCTACCGGGAAATTCAAAACGATACGCAGGGATATATTGCCGAAATGCTTGCGAAATCAGTAAATAAAGGAGCTCTTAATGAGGAATTAAATAATTCAGATAAAGAAAACCTGCTCTCCCTGCTAAAACAATTTGGACCATTAAGTGATGATTATTCCTATCCGGGATCTACCCGGGATGGTTGTGGTACGGACCCTTTTGGCAATCCTACTCCTAACGTCTTTTATGATTGCGAGGTACCCAAAAAAACACCATTAAACCAACTGCTGGATTCTAGATTTTGGCAAAGTAGTTTTTATGACCCCATAGAATTTGAATGGCAACCTACCCTATTTCAACCTGTCGGAGGCATGGATATGATTGTCGAAGGATTTTTAAGAAAGGTAGGTGATCAGATTATTTATAACGCACCTGCCGTTGATATCAGACTTCATGAAGATCGAGTGCATGTAAAATATTTGGAGGGTTCAAACGAGAAAACTATTACGGCTGATTATTGTATCAGCAATATTCCTTGTCCCATACTAACGGACATCCCCAATAATTTTAGCAGAACATTCAGTCATGCTGTCGCTAGTACGAAATTCTCGGATTCCTGTAAAGTGGGTTGGCAATGTAATACCCGATTCTGGGAATCAAGCAAGTATGAGATTTACGGTGGCATCAGCTGGACAGACGATATTATTGAACAGATTTGGTATCCTTCCAACGGATATTTTGGCCAGAAAGGGACCCTGACCGGAGCATATATTCATCAGGAGAATGCAGCCATATTCGGTAATTATAGTTTGGTCAGGAGACTGCACGTTGCAAAAGAAGGGGGAGCAAGGATACATGAAGAATTTATGGACGACTCTATAGTGCCTACTGATCTTGGTCTTTCTATTGCCTGGCAGCATGTGCCGCACTTAAAAGGTGCCTGGCCATCGTGGTCTTCTTCAGATGCTCAAAACAGAAATTATCGAAGACTTCTTCTTCCTGATAAAAGATTTTATGTAGTTGGAGATCAGGCTTCTACTCTTCCCGGATGGCAGGAAGGAGCGATGATGTCTGCTGAACATGTTGTGGAACTCATCGCGGGTATTAAGCCTCATTTTGTACCGGAGAATATTGAAGCTCCTAATACCATCAAAGTGACGCAAGGACATGGATAGATTGTAATTAAAACTTTAAATTGTTTGTGAAATTATTATAAATAGGCATCAGGTTTTGATAGCGCGTCTATGGCATCTGTATGCGTTCTATCTTTGCTTTAAAACTTTGTCTTTAGCTTCTGCGGATGAAATCACCGGAAAAATTTCAAAATCAGCGTATTCTGTCCAGTGCTCGATCCATTGATGGATGAGACTGATAGAATCGCTTTCTATAATTTGAAAACATATCTGTACTTTTTCATCGATAAAACTATTAATGAACGTTACACCATTTGGTAACAACCGCCCTTCCTGTTCTAATTTTAAGTAGAGGTCCTTTAATTTAGATGAATAGAATCGTTCGATGATCATATATTTCATATTTGGTTTTTTGAAAATTACAATTAGATGGTGATGATGGTAGGTTCTTCGCCCTTTGGAGTGGGTAAACCAAAATTTATTTTAACTCTTGACATTCGTTCATTTTTTTTCATTCGCAAAAAAAAACGAACCAAAAAAATGCTCGCGAAATAATGCCAGCACGCGAGGCTGGCACCCGCACCCTCTATTTCGCTTTCCCAACGCCACTTTTGAATTTGCATATACTAAGAATTCTAACTATTAAACTGAAAAGACTAAAATTTTATAGATTAATTCAGACAGTAGTGCCCACTCCAAAAGGTCGAGAGCCTAAGGTCTAAATCCGTTGTAAATCAACTAACTAAGCAGATAATACTTGATCAGTAATTCGTTGTCATTTTTCCATTTCAACCAGGCAGTTGTGACCATTTTGTCATCATGATCATAGATTTCGACTTGTATCCAATCCCCTTTTATTAAGATAGGATTGAGATAGGCATGAGCTATATTAACAGGACTTGCATTTGACAAAGGTTTGACTTTCAAATTGGCATCGTCGGGATTTTTATTTTCGACAGAAAACGCATTAAGCAGAAATTCTGGCCAATAAGATAACGTTCCTGAAGATCTGCTTACCCAGGCTGTCTGACCTGTTGTCTTGTTGACTACGATCTCTAAATAATCTCGAGATACGGATGAAACTTTAAAGAATAATATGCCATAATCTAACTTCAATTGATCTGGAACTAACCAGGGAGGGGCCGAAAATATTTCAAAATTACCATATTGGTCTCTATTGAAAACAACACTATCTCTGATCGAAGGATTTGAATTATGAGAAGATTGGGTTTTGTAATTATAAAAATTTAGAATCCTGTCGTTAAAAAAATCTGGCTTAAAAAAGCCAAGGCCCAAAGTATGATTTAGTTTTTTTTCTATGTTCAAATATTTTGTAGCACCCACTTTTGAAAGCATCTCAGCTGGTGCATCTTCGGTAAGTAAATTTGAAGACGATTCTTGATTGCTTTCATTGTTCATTCTAATTACGGTATACAATACAAAGACAAGTAATAGCACTGCAAGTATTTGATTTATTTTTACTATCCTTTTCTTTTCTAAATTGTATGCCATGAAAATAGCGACTATAAACATAAATACAGACGCAATTAAACCATACATAAAGACAATAGCACCGCCCGCAAGACCTTGTCCATCAGCAGCCCCCGATATTGCTGTAAGACCAGCCCCTGCTATGAAAAAAACAGGTATTGTTAATATGTATAGGAGTAGACTTGCTGGTTGATATAATTTTTTCATTTGTTCCTTTTAAAAACTTTCAGAATGTTTAAAAGTTTCTCCTGCCTTGATTTCCATTGTAAATGTTTTAGTTATTCCACTTTGATCTTTAAGGCCTTTTAGGATGACTTTATATACCCCTGGGTTAAGTAGATATTTTGCCGGATTACTATTAGGACTTGTATATGTCCTTCCCCCTGAAATATTTTTATTTGTTTTTTGATCTATAATTTGAATTACTACATCTATTAACTCATTTTCTCTTATAGCCCCAATAAGTGCTACTCCACTTTTGAAATCATGATTAATAATTGAAGTTTGATTTGCCATTACTTCAATGCTTTCATGGGAGTAGACTGTTCTCAGTCCTTTTAATTCCATAGCTCTTACTTCGACGGTATAAATACCTGGATTCAATTCGTATTCATCCTTGACTTTGTAAGTACGCCCCGTTGCGACGTTCTTGCCGGTGGCTTCATCCAAAATCCTAACCACTGCGTCCCAGCCTTCACCATTATTAGTAGTAAAGACACTTATTTTACCTGCATCGAAATGTACACTTCTATGTACTATCTCTGAATTTTCCACGACCACATTAGAAATTGTAATCGGCGATACATCAGAATTTGAAAGAGGCGTAAATTGTAAAGAATAGATACCAGGTGGCAGATGCATATATCCAGTATCAGTATAGGTTCTTACAGATATATTATACTTGCTGGACCCAGCAGGAAACACTTTGATTAGCGCATCAATTAATTCACCATTTCTGTAAGCCGAAACTGAAACATTTTTTGGTAATTCAATAACTGTATTTTGAGTAGCTTCTTCTAACGCGGCTCCTAATTGATCGGAAGTGGCAGCATCATAATAATTTCCACCACCCTCTTCTGCAGCACATTTTAATTGTGCCGTTTCTTCTTCTTTCAAACCAAATCCAACAATATGCAATTTGAATTCAATACCTTCTTGACGTGCCTTTTTTATTACTTGACAGATATCACCATCACATGACTCGATACCATCGGTGATCAATATGACCGTTGCACTTGACCTTGTGGTGTTTAATTTTCCTATAACCTCTGAAGCAGAATATGCTAAGGGTGTCCGCCCCAATGGTTTAATTCTTTTTAAAGATTTGACAAGAAGATCTTTATCCTTATTTTCTATATTGACTATGAATTCGACATCTTTACAATCACCTTCCTGGCGATGCCCGTACGCCACTAATCCGATTCTCTGATCTGGATCCAGTTTATTCATTGTACTGGACAATACATCTGATGCAATTTCCATTTTTGTCT
>JAJCYJ010000360.1 GCA_029262975.1 Saprospiraceae bacterium | reverse complement strand
AGCGGACCAGTGATACGGACCTGTTCATAATAGCGTGTATTGTTGTTAAAATCCGTGCCACTTACCCATGTGGCCACGGTACTAAAACTAGAGCCTCCATCTGTTGATATTTGAAGCCAGAAGTCGTCACCATTTTCCATCGATACTGTCAGATAAGAAAAGTCGACCAGGACTGTATCAGCTGTACTTAAATCCATAGTCACTGATGTCGTCATGGATGTCGATGAATTGTCTCTTAGTCTAAGGCTAAAGGATCCATTTGATGCCGTGCCGGCGTCATTGATCCTAGCACAATCACTACCCGGATCATCCCAGTTGCCCATACCTGATTCAAAATCATCTGAGATAATTGTGGTGCAATGAGTGGTTATGAATGCTGTAGTTCCCGCACTGGCTGCGAATTCTTCTTTATTATTTAAAGTTTTTGAATGGTTTCCAGCGCCTGATGATCCAAATGAGGTATAGCTAATGTGATTAAATGCATAAGAGTCCCCCTGTAACTCATCCGCCACATCATACGAAAATATACCAATTTGAGCCATACCATCTATGTGCAAAAACATGCAGTTCATGCATATGACAACAAATGCAGCATAGCAATATCTCAAGGATATTGTCCTTCTCAAAGTTGGCATGGTCTATCATCTAGTCTACAGAAGACAGGTACGCTTCTTAGACTCTTCTGCAAACACTTCGAAAACTAAAAACAAAGTACGTTGGGTTGGTCCTTTAGTTCTCATGTATTAAAGATGTGAATATAGCGGAAAACCCATAGGTTGGCAATGGAGTTTATGCACGTTAAACAACATTTTTTCCACATTTATCACTTAATATTTTGAGATAATGACCAAAAGTCAAATTTGGTGATGGAAAGAAATCAGCTATGATGAAATGGGGTCAGAAAAAAGACAATATTCATGGCATTCTAAAAAATTAAAATTGTCCTTATATAACTCAGTCCTATTAATAAATATTCAGTGTTACTTAAATTATTGCACATTAAATTAAAGAAACGTGAAATATCGGTAATCACACAAATTATTTTTTCTTGCGACCAACTATATGACCATCTGACCTATCATTAAATTGATAATCAAGCTTGTATATATTATATTTTTTTATAATATTTGTGATTCGTACCGGGGCTTAATCTAAAAGGTTAAGGAGTAAAATCAAAAATGAAACATTTGAATACTCCGAAGCTCACCTTAGTGAGGTACATATTATTTTTTCTTACTTACTCTTTTTATTCTTATGCCGGAAAAGTGGAGTGGGTATCCAATATTAATGATGCAGGTATCGGTTCTTTACGCCATTCTTTAGCACTTATTGAACCAGGAGATACTATAAAATTTTCAGAATCAATATTCGGAGATACTGTTGTTCTGACTTCTGGAGAGCTTGTTCTGAATAAGCATGTAACGATCATCGGACCCGGGGCCAACTTGTTAACGATCACCTCTGAGAAAAAAAATAGAATATTCAGGCAGACGGACGGCACAAATGTCATGATAAGTGGTTTGACGATAGCGCGTGCTAAAATTAAAGCAGGTACACTAGACAGAGAATCGATTGGTGGAGGAATTTATTCAAAAGGCCGATTAACGGTCATAGGATGTACTGTTACTGATTGCTTTGCATCTCATTCAGGGGGAGGGATACATGCGGATACCCTTTATCTTGAAAATTCCAACATAATAAATAACCAGGTACAGTTATTCGGTGGAGGCATTTATGCTGCCGTATTAAAAGCTAAAAATTCTACTATATCAGGCAATCAGGCGACAGGCCGGTTTGAATCCACAAGAAGCGGCATTACCTTTCGAAAAGGATGCGCAGGAGGCATCATGGGAATCAGTGATATTTCAATTAATCAATGTACCATATCACATAATTCATGTGACCAACATGGTGGTGGCATATATATAGCGAATCCAGAGGCCAAACACAGACTAAAAATAAAGCGCAGTACAATAGCTTTTAATCGTGCAGAAATAGGTGGTGGTATTTTTGAAGAATTCTCCACCATTACTAATTTTTCTAATAATATAATAGCCTCCAATATTGGAGACAGTCTAGCGACAGACTTTTATAATGGAGGAATATGGAAGCACATTGACTCTGTCCACAATAACATCATTGGCATAGCCGACGAAACATTACACTTACCAGGAAAAAACAATCAAATCGGCAATAATGATAGTCCTATCGATCCCCTTCTGGATTTCTTAATGGATAATGGTGGATTGACCCTCACTCATGCCCTTAAAGATTGTTCTCCAGCTATAGATGCAGGTTTTGATCTTGAAAAATCAATCCTGGACCAAACAGGTGCTAACAGAACGAATGGTAAAAGTGTTGATATCGGATCTTATGAATACCAAAACCATCAAAGACCATTCTGTTACAATTCAACTAATCAGAATTATGTACTCATTGTAAATAAAAAACTAGAATTGAGCAATTATAATACCGTGATGAATGGTGGAATAGGAGTGTTGACCAAAAACAAGACGGCTAAATTTAAGGACCACACACTTGTCACCTCATCAACGACATTCGTCAAAGCAGACAAAATTAAAATTGAAGGAGGTAGTATTGTTGCTAATCCAATCTATGAAGTACCCGGTTTTAAGCTGCCTGAATTTTTAGAAAATAATAAAAAAGGTAAAATATCTGTAAAGACGAATAAGGATCAAATCATAATTCTAAGTGATTCGATATATAAGAATATACGGTTAAAAGAAAGAAGCAAAGTGTATTTCACTGCACCAACAATATATATCGAAAAACTGATCATGGACGAAAACTCAACCCTTGAAGTATCGTCTTGCACCCGAATGATAATCAAAATGGCGTTAGAGATAAAAAAGAATTGTCACATTAATTTGACAAATCAAGGATTAAATATTTACACAAAAGATGTAACAATAGATAAAGGTGTGTTATTAATTGCTGATATCTATGCCCAAAATGAGTTCAATGTTAAGGGAGATAAAAACAATCCTGTAAATCTTACCGGGCAATTTATATCCGATGAACTTCAAAGTGACAACTTTGTCAATTGGAATT
>JAJCYJ010000359.1 GCA_029262975.1 Saprospiraceae bacterium | reverse complement strand
CACATATTCTAATCAATTTCCTGCCATATGTCAGTTTATCAGTATCAATAGATATCGAAGTCGTACCATTGGGTCCTGTTACCGATTCTGTTTTATATTCTGCTTCAGTATGCTGATCACTATTTAACTCGTAAATCTTATATCGCTGGCCCCGTCTATACCACCATTGCCAACGGATATCATACACCCCTATTGATAATTTTTTACCGCCGGATGGAATTCCATTTTCGTTTACTGTAACAGCATTGACCTCCATTTTGTCACCTATTTTTACGGAAGCATATCCCCATTCATTTTCCGGAACAGAAACACCTACATAATGGCTATACGGGCTAACCTGGATTGTAGAATAGTGTTCTGAAAAATCCCCGCCTTTTTCAAAAACACGACTCGTTACATTTCCTTTGAGCATTGCTGGATATCGTGCATTAACGTCTAACTTCAATTCAAATATCTGCTCACCTTTTTCATTTAAATTGCCTTCAAATAAAGTCACCTGTCCATTGTCCAATTTCCTGGCCGGGTCATCAAATTTATAATTTCCAAGATCTTTAAATCCAGGTATCATAGACGACCATTCGGCGTCTATTTTAATTTTAAGATTAGAAGCCGGGGCTCCATGAAGCCAGGAGGATGATACTGCAATTGTTCTACTGGCTTTATCCGAATAATCTATCAGATCATCATTTTGCAAGGCTAAACGAAGCCTATTCGGCTTTACAGTTTCAACGGAAATTCCTTTATTAAAAGATACAGCACCGACTTGGAGGATTGCATTCCAGGAACCAGTCTTATCACCCTGATCAGTTGGTATATCAAAAGAATAAATACGATCGAGGTGCTGTGTCGTATTTTTTACAAATTTGACCTGACCTTGTGCGTCTTTTATGGTTAATTTAACCGGATGATCTGCAGGCAAGTCTATGAGGCCATCATCTACCATAGCATGTAAAAAAATTGTATCACCCGGCCGATAGACTCCTCTGTCAGTGTACATAAATGCATCAATTCCATTCTTACTTCGCTTCCCTCCAGTATCAAAATCTGTAATACTATTAGATCTGGCATCCTGTAAGTTCATGTAAGTCGTGCCCTCTTGATGACTTACAATTGCAAATGCCGGATTTTCTTCTAATTGAATTTGCCCCAAACCATTTGATCCTGTAAGTAATTCTCCAACCAAGAGTTTTTGAAAACTAAAAAATTCTACTTTCGCATTGGCCAAGGCAGCACCGTCATGTATCCGTGATGCAACAACATGATAGGCACCTTTCCTACCACTTTTAACTATTGCCCCAACATTGGAAAACAAGATATTCCTTTGTACAAACTTATCAGGATTATAATAACCCGCTGCGCATGGATCATCATATTCCCGGTAATCATAATTGCGATAATCCATGATAGATCCACTTTCATAAGGCAAAATATAGCCTTCAATTGCGCTATTACATTTATAATTTATATATGTAGGTGCGAAGCCTAAACGGACTTGGTAAACGGCATCTTTATCCTTATTTAAAAATTGATTCAGGTCAATGGCTACCGATTGCCATGTATTGGTTTGGGAGCTATGATCGGTAACAGCGATTTTATCCCGATAGACAATTTTACCTACTTGATCAAGATTATAGTCACCGCTGAGAGCATTGTCCTGCATGAACTGCAGCACATTCTGATTATAAATTTTAAAAATCTCAATGTCTACCGTATCTAAATTTATTACTTCAAAAGGAAATGTAACCATGCTGTTCGAAGGTACAAGTACTCCTTTTTCTTCAAGACGAATTTGGGGATGAACGGGTGCTACATTCAACACTTGATTATAATCACCAGATAAATTTGCGTTTGCATAAGATCGAATTGTTTTCGAAATAGATAAATTAAACTCACCAGATATTTCTCCATCAAAATATACTCTAAGTTCACTTCCTTCAGTAAGGGTTCGTATGTTTTCGGCAAGACTATTTATTTTGATTAACCCATGTAAATCCTGATTTTCTTTCAGTGGTTGACTGAACAAGACTCTTGCATAGCGGGAAGGTGAATTATATAATCTAATGTCATCGATTTTAAAATCATTGCTTCCGCTTATAGTAATGATTCTGTTTTCCTCTATGGTCGGGGCAACCTTGCCTCCATTAATTGATATTCTAACTTCTTGTGCGATCGGAGTCTGTTGTATACCTGATATTGTGAAATTATAAGTTCGCCCACCGCTATTATCTTCCCATTGCACAATGGAATTTTTCGTTATTCCTGACACGTCCATTGACGCATGGATATAAGCCGGATCAGCGTATTGATTCGACTGAATGGTGCCTTCGATTTTAGCTTCTACCTGATCATTATTCAATTCCATGATATGGTTGATATTCGCCAGGGAGAATTGTAGCGGCTTTGTCCGGAATGACACGATCATCGGTACTATTCCAGGTTGTGCATCGCGCAGAACCTTTTTAAGGTCGAGCTTCATATTATAGACTTGATCAAAATCCAGGTGTTGGTCGGATACAAAGACCAGAGTATGATTATCCTTCCATTCAAATTGCCCCTTTACAGATGGATTAATCGATATAAATTGATTTGTTGGTAAACTGTCCAGTGCCAGGTGATTCTTAAATCTTAAGACTATATCGTCATCGATTGATATAACCGGGGCAACTCGTTCTGTCAAATAATCAGAAATTATTTGGTTGGTTTCGATTTGTGATGTACGCTCTTCTGATTGACATGAAATGAATAGTAGAAAAGGGAGGAGGAGAACTTGGTATTTCATCGAAATGTTTTTGGCGAATAGAATGTAATATAATCGTAAACGAGGTTTTGGGTAAAAGCAATATAAGGGATAACCCTTGGGAGTGATTAGATAATAAGCAACTCGCTTACATTTTAGGCGATAATAAGGAAAGATTAGGTCCCAGGATCGGGCGACCCTAGGTTCAGGGCTAATATCTATGTTCCACAGAGTCTGGTGGCCCTGATTATGATATATCGTCCTTACAGAACTACTTTACAAGGGATATATTGAAACTTTGACGCTTGAAAAGTCCTAGTGGGACAACGCATTTCTGCTATGGTCGTCAGACCCTGGATTCATAGAGTAGCATTAATAGCTTTGTAGGAGCGACAGTTTAGTACAAACAAGGTAGGCACCGAAAAGATTTGTACGAACACTCATATAGCCATAGAGCGGAGCCAGACGGTTATCTGAATTTGTACGTAAGCCCATTGTGCATGTCATAGGTAAGTGCTGGTATGCCTGCAGGGGGAAATCTATCGTATGTCATCCTGAACCTTATGTTAAGACTCAGCTTATTAGATATGCCAAGCGATAAGGAG
>JAJCYJ010000358.1 GCA_029262975.1 Saprospiraceae bacterium | reverse complement strand
GTATTCATTAAAGGTCACAGATATTTCATCATTGGCACTCAATATCCCATCTGCCGGTTGTGGCGTACCAAAGATCATCGGTGGCCTTGTCTCAAGTCTTCCCTTGACTACTGTAGAAATACCAGGGGCAAGACTTCCTGTCAAGCATTGTGTTAAAGACCTGATCTCATATGGTCCGTCATCCAGCAAACTCATATCCCAGACTATATTTTCAAATATTGGTCCCAGGCTATCTTTGGGAATATCGATAATATTTATCCATGCCCCAGTCCCGCCTATTTTGCGGTATTGCACCCGAATTAACTCCAGATCTGTATCATCCAAATTATAATCAGAAATGGAAATATTCAGCTGTGTGTCCTGAGCAGGAGTAACCACCCAGTCCTGCATCGGAAATGAAATATCTACTTCACTACAGGGCTCTATAAACTGGACATTGAAGGCCAGCTCCTGGTAAAACCGTGGATCTATATCACTGCCTAAAAAGTCAGCACGATCATCTTCGCATGCTGAAAAAATGGCAACACCTAAATCTTCATATGTATAGGCTACAGGTCCCCTACCAACTGTAAGCGTAAGCTCAAGTGTGGATCCTGCATCGATTTCCAGATCTTGTGCAGAACCGATACTATTAATCCTTACAACTGCCCCATCCGGATTTGACTCAGGTACATGAGTAACAGTATAAACTTTAAACTCATCGCTCAAATTACCTACCGTAAGTCTGAACACAGCGTCTTCATTGGAACCAATATTTATGGCATTGTTTTTATCTATAGCTATAGATACCTCTTCGCGATTCAGCGTATTGGTCTCGTAAGGGCACATAGTTTTACCACTTACCAGGTCAAACACAGGTGTCCCATACACCCGATCCTGTTTTACATTAAGCGTAAAGTTATCACCAATATCATCATCGGCCAGAACGTATGAGACAGTCCTGGCTGTCTGAGTAGAATTACTTATCTCTGTGGATCTCGTATGGGTTAGTCCCATTGATAATCCCGCAGAAAACCCCACTCCATTGATCTCAAGTCCAAAATCTTCAGTGAATTCTATACTATTTTCTATATCGTACGTGAATGTTGAACTCTCAGTTATCTCTGTTGTCAAAGATTTTTCGAATACAGCTCCTGCATCAAAAGAGAAATTTTCTTCAAATACAGCCTGTTGTTTTAAGGTAGCATTCCTATCAAGAATAAGTTGCCACATAGCAGCTGACTCCAATGAATCATTGAATATTAGCCTCGGAATTTCAACGTTGCGGATGTGGTATTCTGAATAAGCAAAGCGCGTCTTAAAATTGTTTGGAAAGACGGTCAGGTTAGTATCAATACGCACACTACAGGTAGCTTCATCATAGAGTAAATCAGCTGTAGTACCATATAAGAAGTTAAATGCTGCACCTACGTACAAGTCACCTCCCTGATCACCAACGATCAGATCATTGTCCGACGTAGAAAAAGTCTCGGTAACTGTGAAACATGCTTCTATACCTTCACTTGATCCTTCCGTATAACTCATATTAGTGGCTAATCCATAGTCTGCCGTGGCGTCTATCTCGAGCGTAACTGTAGCTCCAATACCTACGCTTGTCTCTGTATCTGCGCCTAATGACAGCCCAAGACTGATGCCAGCATCCACAGCATCTGTAACTTCCAGGTTAAAGGACATACAAGTTGTTGTTCCTTCTTCTATGCTACTGTAACTGCCATCGCCAGGAGGGTCTCTCAAAATAATCAGTGGTATCTCCGGAGATGCAGATGCAAATGTAGTCTGGTTGGCTTTTTTGCCGAGGACGATAGCTTCCTGGCTATTGGTATCATTAGATCCATCTGGTGTTGTAGCTTTTACCTCTATTTTCTTGGTATAAGGACTTAATATATAAGGGTTGCCAGCTGTGAAGTTATATTGTAACATTCCTTCTGTCATGAGTGTATCAAAAGACGAAAGGTCACCAATATCATTTGTAATTCTTAGATCGGCTGTATCCACATAACATTTCTCGCCTAAATAACTTTGGTACACCTTTACAATCAAATTATAATTTGAAGTTTGATTCATGGTAGGCACGCCGCATGCATTGACAGCAAATGGTGCCAACTCGACTTCGGGAGAAGAGTAATAAATAAAATCCACGGTATCCATCTCTGTTTCACGCAAATCCACGGACTGACCACCTGCATCCTGAAATGCCTCGAAAATTGTGGGAACAGAATGTTCTATAACTGCCACTGTAAGTGGAATGGGCGGTAGGTTATCGAATAGAAAATTGCCATCCGAATTCGTGAATTCTATGACTCTGTTATAACAACTATTTCCTGAGGAAGTTACCTCTACCTTTACTGTCGTTGTCGCATCAATAATGGACAGACGACAGTCTCCTCCTGCTACCTGACCGCTAATACTTCTTTTGGTCAAATCCTGGAATAAAACGCCAGCCACAGGATTACTAATTTTGCGGACCTCAAAAAAACCGGGCAAAAATGAATGATCTGCAAAGACAGGCGTCAAAATAATATCCATCCCTGGCTCAAAATCGGCAACGAAGCGACCATCTGCATCCGTAAAAATCGGTGGAACAAAGGACTCATCATTGACCAATATTTCAATACCTGCAGCAAAGCAAAAAGTATTCTCATATCTCACTACACCGGATATAGCAACAGTAGAAATATCATTGAAGTCAATGTTGCCAACAGCCGTATTACTACTGTTAATATTCACCTGTCTGGTATTAGGTGAAAATTCATGTGGCACGACTTGTGGGTTGGATACATTAATGGACCATTGGGTGTTGATGGCAGTGCCCAGACCTGTCATAGCAGGACCAAAATCGAACAAATCCATGCCTTGTCCTTCATTAAAATTGAAATACGAAAGGAGGTTAGTGTCAGCTATTTCAATACCCTGGGCAGCATGTAATTGAATCTCTGCCTGTGTAAGTCTGGATTTGAAAAATACTACCTCATCTACCAATCCGGTATAATAATGAGGGGATGCCACATTACCACTCTTTCCTACTAACCAGTTGTCCCCTATCCAGTCTTCCTGAACGCCTGTAAAGTCAAAAACACCGTTACTTGAACCATCAAGAAATACCTCCACGGATAAGGCTCCACCTGACTGATTAACTAGGAGAGCAAGATGATGATACCCTTTTACAATAGGACCAATATATTGCTGATCACCAGCGACTTCAATATAATATGCTTCATCAAACAAGGATATTTCAAACACTTCAGATCCACCATCTCCTTTAGACAAAAGAACCTGACGAGAACCAATATCAAAAGCATTAAAAACTAATTCCACAGTTGCCGTGTCAGGCAAATCGAAATCTGTCAAAGAAACACACGATTGATTGGTGGAACTGAATTCAAGCGCTTGATTAAAATAAAAATTCTTGCTTGGTGTTGCAGTAAACGATCCCCCCTGGCTATAGTCAATTCCCTCAATAGTATAGAACCCAGCATCATTAGTCATACCTGAATTCAAGACTCCGGAATTGTCAGAATCATAAGAAGCATCGTAAATCGTTGCATGTATCTTGCTATTGGAGAGATCAAAGGCTTTTTCTCCTATACCCTCGTCCATTTTCCAGTATGCCAATAATCCAGGTTCACTGCTTGATAATGAACGGAGCATAGTTTGCTGAATTTCGGTCTGTGACATAGGGCGATTGAGAATACGAACATCATCTAATTTACCATCCAAATAGCCCGTGCCATCCAGTCTTCGGCCCATATTCAATGCCATACTATCTTTTGTCATAACGGCGATACGGCTATCAATAAATTCTCCATCTATAAATAAAACTAAACTGGTACCATCATATGTAGCTGCAACGTGGTGCCATGCATTCGGATTAGCTGGATACACGTATGTCAGTGTCTGAGCAGTTCCATTGCCAATGCCCATTTCTATTCCCTCAGTTGAATCACTTGGAGTAGTCTGGATCCACCAGTTTTCCACTTGATTGCTTCCATAATCTATGATGCCATCGTGATCATGCGTACTTCCTATTTTTACCCATGCCGATACTGTAAACTGATCAGAATATAAGGATTCATGATACGGGATACACATATAGTCATCGACACCATCAAATGAGAGTGAAGACCCGTAGGTAGGTGTAAGCGAAACTGCAGCACCGATAACCGGGTTTCCATTATTCGTCGTTATCCTGCCTGAGACAACACCATTAGGGTTCACGAAGCCTACAGCTTTTCCTGGAAATCCAGTACCGAAGTTGTTATAACCAATGATCGAATATTCGTAATATTCACCTGCCTGAACGTTGAAATCGATAAATTGATCTATTTCATCCGATAACGCAACGAGAAATGCCCCATCACGAAATATCTTGAACCCCCCCGAAGTGACAGGGCTCAAAGGATCAATAATCCACGATACCAAAATCCGATCAGGAAAGTCTCCTTTGGACACATCTACAAGAGGTGCTGATGGTGGCAGTAAAAAGCGATTCCAAAATCCGTATTGTGTCCGGTTATTTTGCCCGAGTGTGGTACCAATGACTGGTTGGCCAATGGATAGATCTGAGCGATTGTCCGTATTGAAGGTGTTTATAATACTGCCATAGTTTAGGAAGACCTCCCCCTGGTAATTGTCAGGGTTGCCGCCACAATATAATTCCTGGGCAGATAGGTCTTGACTACAATATTGAGTAGTAAGTAAAAAGATGAGTAATATCGTCCAATGTCTCATGACTTAGATATTTAAGGGAATGGAAAAAGAAAAGGAAGTTGTGAACTTAGTAGGATGTAATGTGTAAAACAGCTACTCCTCAGAAGTTACCATTGGGGATTTATTATTAGATACAATCCTATTCTCCAATGCTTCCAATCGATTAGATAATTGTGCAATGCTCGCGGACTGGTCCTTTTGTTGACTACGTAAGGTTCCGTTTTCTTCTTCTAAATCAGAGACTTGTTTTACTAGTTCTTGTATTACAGAGATACCAATGGTATATATACGATCATAATCTACTGTATGAAAGTCATCAACTTCCCGTCCATAAACAAACAGTTCTGTTACATCAGGAGAAAGACCTTCGACAACAAATTGCTTGTTATTAGGACTATCCAAAATGGTCAATAATTCATCTCCAGATTCAAATAATAATCTAATATTATCCCCAACTTTTAAATCATGTTCTTGCTCAATACTAATAGTAGTTATTCCATTGACATGGGTTACCATGCTCGCAGTTGTATAAACATCAGGCACGACTCTTTTGTCAAGGCTAACAGCTTCCGGAAATACTTCTCTTACTTGCTGTGCGATGAACCCTTTATGCACTCCATCACCTCTA
>JAJCYJ010000357.1 GCA_029262975.1 Saprospiraceae bacterium | reverse complement strand
CGATGCATTCCGATCGCGGCCTGATCACCTATTTCAAATGCTTTGTAAGCTTGTTTTATAGCATTCTCATTATCATTTATCGCATGAAAATACCAACCGTATTGTACGGCATGGAGCATATGGCTTCTCGGATTACTAATTTCCGAAAGAACTTCTTCTGCTTTTTCACAATGATATTTGGCCTTTGACATCTGTTCCATCATCCTGTAGACAGTACATAAATTAGAATGATTACGTGCTATTCTTTCAGGCTCTTGTCTTTCATTGGATATTTTCAGCGCAGCAAGCAGGTGCTTTTCTGCCTCTTCAGGTCTATCCTGTGTAATATATGCCACGGCCAGGTTGTTGCGCAAAAAGCTCTCACCCCGTATATCATTTACAGTCCTGCACAATTCCAAGCCTTTTAACCCATATTCAATGCTTTTTTCTGTTCTGTTCTGATCAAGAAATATGCCCGTGAGGTTAACATGTGGTTTAATCATACCAAATGTATCCTTGAGGGCTTCAGCTAATTGTAAGGACTTTATATAATAATCTGTTGCTAAAACATTGTTGCCCCGGTCATTATAATAAATACCTAGCCGGTTATTAGCGTGCATCTGCACTTCCTGATCACCTTGTGAGATTCCAATTTGAAGTCCTTCATTGAGGAATTGAATGGCACGTTCGAAATCTCCCTGTTTATTCAAGTTTGCTCCATAATCAATAAGGGCAGTGGCTTTAAATTTTAAATTTTCGGAGGCAAAGGGAGAAGCAATTGCCTTCATGCAGAATGCATTAGATAGCTCGGGTTCTGTCTGTCTATAAGTGTTGCAAATAGTGAGCATTTCAGCTGTAGAAATATTACCCGTCTTATTATCTGCTAAAAATGCCCTGAGTTCTGATATTTGATAATCGGCTTGTCCGCTTTGCGCCAGGAGCAATATAGGTTGACCCCACAAAATAGACACTAACAACTTTAACCCCAGCACCCACAGCCTCATAGTCTAACTTAAATAATATACCAAGTATATTAATTGGGGTCTTATCAGTGATGACAAAGGCCAAAGATAGCCAACAATATTAATCTTCATGTATGCTATATCGGCTTATTACACAATAATCAAAAAGTCGATTTCGGCTTACCATAGTAACATCAATTACTCCGTCATCCGGGATAATTTACATATATAATCATGCAAATTTGACTAATTTCCAAAAAGAGGTGGGCGTGTAATGGCACTATGGTCAGTTGCATGCACCAGGGAGGGTACAATGTCTATCCTTTGGAAGCAAAAAATAGTAGCAAAGCATCCAAAAATTCTGATGGTTACAGGTATTGGTGTACCTGATCCCATTATGGGGAAAATCGGTCGTTACTATATCATTCCAAATTATAAAAAGCACCCGATACAAGATGAAATTATCACCTATTGTAAAGAGCATCACGAAAATTATAAAATACCAAGGCAAATCGTATTTCGAAATGAACTACCCCTGACTCCGGCTGGAAAAATTATAAAGTACAGATTATTGAAAGAAATTGAAGAGACTATTAATTAGTAACACATGGACTGTTAATATTTAAATGCTCATATAATTTAACTCTGGTGTGAAAAGCAGTTCACTTCTTATGCACTTCCAATGTCTTCTTATTTATGAAAACGATGTAAGTCTCATACCTATTAAACATAACCTTCTTGTGATCTCATAATTTTCAATTAGGTCAATTACTGACAGTCCATAGTTTTTATTGCTGGATCAACACTTTAATCGTGAAATTGATGTTCTTCAAAATATTGGAAATGGCACATTCATCAAAACCTGTATATACATCAAAACTAAAAGAGATTTCTGCCTCAAAATATTCCCCATGGTGTTAAATCTCTTTCCATTTACCCGCTATCAAAAATTTATGCATTAATTTGAAATTGGCAGTTCACAATCCCTGATTTCAACCACTAAATTGCTTCCAATACCAATTTCAAAGCCATTCGAAAATTGAACTTCCGTGCCACCTGAAAACTGATAATCATGCATCATAATTTGAACATTGAGGGTCAATTCAGCACTTGCCCTGTAGACATGTGGTGCGCCCGGGGCATCGATAATTGGAGTAGTGATTTCTGCTGATTTGGGGCAATTAGCGATAACACACAATGCAGGGTCAGAAATTATGATTATCAATGTGTCTGCGAGAATTCCACAATCTTCCGTTAAGTTTGCAATTAACAAGCCACCAGTAGCACCATTTCCAAAGTCAAGATTCGCGCCAAATCCATTTTCACTAATTTGAACATTCGCACCTGTATAAGTCCAATCAATAGTGCCCAAGGCAGGCAAATCACTCAACTCAAATATGACGTCATTGGTGCTGGCACAAACAAAATCAGGGCCTACAATTTCTATTTCACCAACTACATCCAGCGGATTATAATTATTCTCCAGTGTTACCGAGATAATCTCAATACATCCTGCTATATTGTTCTGCATCCAGACTTCATATATGCCTGCTTCTAAATTAGAAAAAACAGCTGATGCCTGGCTTGTTTGGCCTAGGTCCAAACTGAATAAATCAGCACCAGTATGAACAATTTCAAATGATCCGTCTGGCGCTGTACTTGTGCAATTTACAGGTGTTGGATCCGTAATTATAATACCCGTAACTACGGGTCGACCACAATCTCCATCATTACAATCGGTAAGACCATCGCCATCATTATCCAAACCATCGCCGCATGTTGTCGGGTTATTTTCGGATTCATCAATGACGAATACAACTTCAACTTCATCTGTCTCACCGATACAACCGCCCGTATCATTAAGTGTCCACGCTAATATATATCTGTTACCCGGGATACCTGTAAAGTTGGAATTGGGTATATTAGAATTGTTCAAACTGCCGCCAATACCCTCGATCATTGTCCAATGGCCGTCACCGATTGCAGCAAGATTGGTGCTATTGTTATTCCAAATTTCCTGATCAGAACCTGCATCTACCCCTTGTGGATTGCTATCAAAATTCAAAATTAACGGAGCATCAGGCGGAATACCAATTGATCCATCGCCCGTAAAAGTGGTGATAACATCATAGATGTTGTACACCTTATTTGTACTGGCGTCGTATACCTTAAAGAAAATATCCTCTCCTTCTCCATTACTGTAAATAGTGAGGAATGCTCTATTATCAATATTTGTAGTGTCAACTCCTCTAATTTGTCCTGATAAATCAAAAGCAGCCACTATGTCCCCTTCGTCTGCAGACGGAACACATTCATCTGAAATTGTAATAATTGCTATCATAGAATTAAGCATACCCGTTGGAGCAGTCCAATCAGGTGGTTGGCTCAGTATTGAATTCATATGAAAAATCGAAAAAATGATTAAAAAATTCCATTTGTTTGTTGTCATACTGAGCATTGAAACTATATTATTTCTTCGACTTGATTTTATCTCTTTCATCTTCACAATTTCTAATTATTACAGGATTCCATGAAGGCTTCCATTGTTGCGCCCAATTCAGTTTCAAAACCATTTAATAACTCTATTTCCTGTCCCGCCGAAAATCGGAATATTATTCCTGCTGGCAAGGTGGCATCTGATTGAAATCTCAATTCGGCACTTTTAGAAATCTGTGACTGGCTATTATCGATATCCTCTGTACTATAGACCACCACTTCCAGGCATTCCAAAAGCGCTGCACAAGTAAAACTAAAAGGTGTTCTGGCAGATCCTGTGATTTGATTTACATTATAAGTCAACCCTTGATGGAGTGTAATGATTGTTCCGTTTGTGACATTTATAAGCTTGAAAGAAAGTGGGGTTGTTTCATCCCCTTCGATGCTGAGATAGTAGATATACTTATTCACTGCAGTCTCCCATTTTGCGTGCACAATACCTCTGATCTCTGAGCCTGCAAATGCACCTAATTGCCATTCTGATAAGTCCAATGGCGCTCCTGTCGAATCAATAACCAGGCATTCTTCAATTTCTGCGGTGAGCGACATGGTTGAGCTGTATTCTCCAGGCTCATATCCTGCACTTTTTGAGTGTATTCGTTGTTTACCAGACTTCGCGACCGATCTCATTGGGTCGGGGCTCTGAGCCGAAGATCCATTCCCTGGATAATATAGAACACCATTAGTATTATAATAAAGCATATAGCCTTTCTGAGGCTCGAGAAAGTCAAGACTACCGCTCCACCCAAATAGACTATCAAATTGTGCATAGCTCTGTTGCCCTTTTATAAGATCTCCGGTCTGAAGATTTTGCAAAGAATTGAGCACAGTAGGAACATCTACATTAAATTCACTTTTAGCACCGATCCAATTCCATCCTTCATTAATGGTAATAGGTTCATCAGATGGACTTAAAAAATTGCCAGAATAAGTGAAAGTATCTCGTGAAGACATTTTGATTTTGAATCCTTTATTCGTATTAAATTTGGCAATATTACCCTGCCAGGATGTCCCATCAAAAACAATAAAACTAGTCTCACTTTTCACCTGGTCCCCAACACCCGGAGACAGATCAGTAAGCGTTTGCTCAACATCATCAAGTGTCAGCGAAGCTAACGGAAATGATATCCAATTCCATCCTGCATTTAAAAAGTATGAACGCTCGGCAAGAATCGTCGCATTGACAGGGATAGGTTCTGATAATGTCCCCATGAATCCGTTATTTATAAAATAGAAAGTCGAAGGTTCTAAGCCAACCAATACATTTCCTCTACTGGCATCCCAGGCTCTAAATTCTAAAAGTTCTGATCCCGGAACATTGAGATTGCTAAAGATGGTAAGGAAGACAAGATACTTTCCTGATGGCTGATCGAATTCGATATTGGCAAAGCCGCGAAGTTCATTATTTACCCAGACGGATACTATGTCTTCAACATCCGTACTTATTACATCATTAACAATGAATTGTCCCGTAATATTCATATTAAATGAGAAGTTATCCGGATTGACGATCCACAGCGGAGGATCCTCAAATACTTTCAGGTCAATAAGCAATCGCTCATTGAATCCAAAACTTGCGGTGGAGACAAAGATATCCTGCTCATATTCACCGATATTTATGCCTGGAAGAATAGTAAAAGTAAGATCCTTGACACTGTTAGGCTCAATTGTTCCGCTGGAGGAATTTACCACTAGCCACGAAGGAAGATTACTAATTGTATATTGTTCTTGTCTTCCTCCCGTATTTTTAATCGTGGCTGTAAAACTTAAAGAGCCATCTACATTTTTTTCTAAATTCAAATATTCAGTTTCCCAAAAAACTTGATTCTTATTGACATAAGCGATCCAGGTTTCGGCCGAAGACATTGTGTTTCCCGCAATATCCCTCACTCCTGCTACTGTTATATCCAAAGTGACATTTTCAATTAAATTGGCTGCGATATCCGGTTCAATGATCATTTCATCGCCATTAATTGAAAAGTCAAAAGCAAGGTTTTCTATCCGTCGGGGGATTTTCATTAATGGTGTCACTGATGAAAACATGTTACTAATACCAACTGGACTCAAATCGAATGAGTTACTGCTCACATCTTTTAAGCTTGTAGTGTAAATATTGTTAGCTTCCGAATACTCATCAAATGGGTAGTAAGCAATCAATCCTAATTCATCACCTCGAAGTTGATTGACAAAATCTCTTTGAATTTGTTCCTCTTTTCTTTTCAAATTCCAAATTCGGACATCGTCCAGCTTTCCTAGGAAAAAGTCTGAATAATCCACGACATTATTGTTCTGAACACCTAACACTCCTAAATACAAAGAAGGCCCTCCAAAAGAAGTAAATAAGGACGCATTGCCATCAGTTACAAGAGTGCCATTATGATAGATAGAAACTGAGCGTGTGCGTTCAACTACAACGGCAATATGGTGCCATAGATTATCTGTTAGTATTGTTGGGGCAATCAATTCATTTCCATTGTTGGCCACAACAAAATTTCCAGCGCTGTTAAGATAAAGATCCCAATAGGGTTCTCCTGATGCAGATGATCCGTTAGATAAAACTGTCATCTTTTGGCCATTTCCAGGTGTCTTAATCCACATTTCAAAAGTAAGATCAGCTTCATCAGTCAGTGATAGTTGTCCAGCTTCAACTACTCTCAATGAATCAGAAGAACCATCGAACATATATGAAAAACTTTGCGGATCTACAGACCAGGTTGCTCCGTGTAACAACATATGTCTTGATCTAACCTTGTCAAAGGCACGGTCTCCATAGACCTCATTCATTGGCCAATTACCGATTAACCCTGCTTCCCTACCACTCAAAATCTGTGTGGATTTTGGCGCTATCTCAACTAATTTCCGAGCGATATTCCAGAGTCTCAATTCCCTGATATTTCCTTGAAAAGGTGTCATCCCTTCGGCTATAGGCTTTCCAACATATATAGGTCCTGTAGAATTATAATCAACCTGGAAGTTATTGATATATACCTCAGGATCTGCGTTGTCAATCGAAGTCAAAACACGCGAACGGGTACGATCATAAGAAATAGCATAATGATGCCAACGATTGTCAGTAACCGGAATCTCTCCATTGCCTATGCGATCTCCCAATTGAAAGTGAAGCGTATTGTCAGCATTAAAACTGATCAAAAGCTGATCCGTTTGGGATGCACCTTGGTTCAGGATTACCTCCTCAATGCCAAACCGATCTCTCTTTAGCCAAAACTCGATTGTAAAATCTCTTTTTTGCAATTGGTACTGTGGAATCAGTCCATAAGCATCCACTCCATCAAATCTTATACTCGCATTTTCACTTAGTGTTGTTCCATTAACGACACCTCTGACATTGATATTTAACGGGCTAACAGAACCAAAATCTATGTCTTCATTAAACTTGATTAAAATGTCATCTTCGGGATCCAGGATTCCATCACCTGGGCTCGGGGTGCCAAAAGCATGTGGATTAATACGATCGATATATCCACGATAAACGGGTGATTCTTCGATCGCCAACTGGCAGTCAGAAATAGCTCTCAGGTCATATTCTCCATCAGGCAAGCCAAATATATTCATATTCCAATCATAGGAAGTATATGCAGCAGATGTCGGAATTATTGAAGCTGCAGGATTGGTTAATAAGATAGAAGAATCTTTATGATAAGTTTCAAGTGTAAACCAATCAGGCTGACTCGAAGGTTTGTATTCCAATCGTATAAAATCAAGATTCAAGTAGTTGATATCATAGTCATCTGCCCTGAGGGACATAACATTATTAAAGGAGTTATTAAAGACCCATTGATCTCCTGGCAGAGGCATTGAAATATCTGTACAGCCTGGAATGAAATGTATACTGAAATAGGCGGTATCAACGATATCAGGTTCTGCACTTTGTCCTGCCTGGTATTGGCAAGTGGAATGCATGAGCACCATGATACTATCATTTTGGTAGGCCGTTCCAATACCAACTGAAAAATCTCGTGTGAAAGACCCCCCTGGTTGCCCAATAGGTGGAAGCACCCATGTCGATGTCAAGTTAGGCGAGGTACCGATACTTACACTAAGGCTATTTGGATTGGTTGTATTATTTATTTGTGTCGCATACTCCCAGGCTTCACCAACTTGATTATTATTGCGTAAGGTCATTTGAAAGATCCCTTGTTGATCTTGTGGGACATTATAAAGTATAGAAGGAGAAATCAATATTTCAGGTTGTTCTAATTGTATCGTACCTGCGCTTAATACTGATCCTGGTTGATAATATTTACTTATAAATGGACCCTCGTGTGGACAAGATGTCCTTCCTCCCAGCACATTAAAAATCGGACTACCGAGAGCTCCGCCTGAATGAACATCAACTGTAAAATCATCGTACTCGCTATCATCTGCAAGGGTAAAGCTCACAGTATGTGTAGAGTCAGCAGTCTGTATATTTTGGCTACTTCGATTCTGAGTTATCGAAAAATGATGTTCATCGACTCCTCCAATACCTCCAATGATGATTCCTAATTTTACAGATAAGTTTTGAGCAAAGGCAAATTCGAACTGTTGCTGGTTAACAACTGATATTCCATTGCTAACGGAACTGCTAAATGAACCACTGGCTCCGGCAAAAGTCTTGTTATTTATTTCAGGCTCACCGCGTTGAATGGCCTCCAACTTTTGTTGTTCATCCATAGCCAAAGCTTCGCGCCATAACCGGATACTTTGATTCCAAATGCGAACAGAATCTATTCTTGTCGGATCGGAAGTATTAAAAATATAACTCTGTCCGGCTCGATCCTCCAAGGACGTATTCTGTGGATTTCCGGTACCTTCTATTGTATTGGGACATGCTGAAGTACCTAATCCCGGATCATCATTATTAATGCCATAACAAGGATGGTCGAAGGGTAGCAAAGCGTTATAGTCTGGGCTGGTCGCAAGAAGAATATTTCTCTGTTCTATCAGATCAGGTATCTCATCCGTTTCAATTTTCCACCTGGGTAATATAAAATCTGTGGCAATATCACTCCTTGCCAGGGCCAATCTTCTGACTGTAGCCGCCCTGTAATTTCCCGGGAACGGAGGAATATCATTGAAACAGGTGATGGTCTGATTGACGCAAGTACTGTCTGGGGTAAATATGAATGATGTGGACACTCCGAAAAGAAATACATCCGAGGATCCTATAAAAAGATCAGACTGAGGACCCGCTAATAAGGGATCGCTGCTAGTAGTCCACGTATCAGTATTCACAATTTTCTCAATTAATGCACCGCCTTGACCGCCAGAAATACTATTTGATAATCCTACATTGATATTCGATACAACTTCGGTTTTTGTTGAATAACCGATGCCTAATTCGAATGCAGGACCAGCTGCGATAACCAAACTTGAACTTCCGGCACCACCTACGTTCCATTCATATCGGCTTTCTGAAGTTGTGCTTGTTTCCAAAGATCTTTGAGCAAAACTCTGACTGCCCGGTGGGTCTCTAAGAATATAAGAAACAAGGGAAGGTCCATTGACAGCAAAATCTGCTTGTGCAACATCCTGGGTCCCCAATAAATAACCCTTGTAGATGGGTTGCCAGCTTGTACTGTTTGGACCTGCAGTCAGGTCTACCCGAAACTCTTTCGTAAAACTGTTGACTGTACCATCAGTAGTTAAATTAGGGTTACCTCCCACAAAAGTGTACAAGGTGTCTCCGTCATATCCGTTAGCATTTGTCAGGTTAATAACTGCCGCATTATCCGCAGCCAATTCATTCGTTATAGTAATAACACCGTCTAAGACAGGAACCTTATCTGTAATTGGATTGCCAGGGTCATCATTGTTAATGTATCTCTCAAAAGTCGATATCAGTGTGGTATATCTTTTATTCTGCGTAAAAACGGGGAATGGAAATGGATTTACGGGAGTTAAAGGGAAGGTATCACGTCCATAAGCTTCATGGAAATAGATATATTCTTCATCTGATTTTATCGGGCTGACACCTTCCGAGTCGGTTACATCAATCTCGGGCTGGTTCCGTTTTACAAATTGTAACTTGGCATTGTATGATACTGAATCTATTCTTTCGATAATGGTTGTTCCCTCAACATAGACCGTATCTATAATTGTCTGGATGACTTGCTTATTGACCAAACTCAGATTTTCGTTGGGTGGCATGAAACCCACATTTCCAACATTTATAACATTGAAATTTAGCGGGGGCATTTCAACAACGAATTCTCCAGTCAACGTATCTGTATAAATAGTGGAATCCTGGCGTACAGGGAATATTTCAGTTTCGCTATACCTCCAACCACATGTAGCTGTAGGATCAAAAGTTAGACTGGCAACGCCGATGTTATTAATTGATCTGTTCAGTCCTTGAGGTTTAGCTTGCTCTCTTGTACCTCCTACTACCCTTCCGATAACTTTCCTTAATGTCGAATCAATAAATTCTTCTTCGTAAACCGGTGCCTGGAAATCAAATTCTCCATCTTGTGGAAAGCGTCCTTGAGAAAAGACATGACCATTTTTGGATAGGGTTATGACATGTGGACCTATGGGGACATTAACAGAAAATTTCCCATCCGCATCTGTCAGTATGACTCCTGAGTTGTTCTGAGCCGGCACGCCATCGATATTGATTAATACATCTTTTACACCACAGGTCATATTTTTGAATAAAACATTACCGGTCATTTCAAAGGAAGAATTGTCGGTGAAGTTGACTCCATTCTGAACGGAGGATCCATCCCCCAGAAAAACCCCTGTAGTTGGAGGTAAAAATTCATGGATATTTAAGACAGGTGTAATAACAAAGTTTTGGCCGGCCCCTCCATAAGGAACGACAAGATTGTAGTTTCCAGAGATATTGGTATATGTTGCAACTGAAATAATGTCGGTTAATCGAATTCCATCTGAAGATGGATTTTCCGTGTTATCCCACACGATACCGGCCCCAAGCATTGCATGATTTTTATAATAGGAATTATTGAATCGAGCCAAGTCGTAAGCAAATCCTCCTTTCCCTTCACCTATGTACAGATACATAACTAATCCGGCTTCATTTCCACCGAGAAATCGGGC
>JAJCYJ010000356.1 GCA_029262975.1 Saprospiraceae bacterium | reverse complement strand
GCAGGGGTATTACTTCTTTGAGCAAGCATCTTTTGAAAAGACGGTTTCTCAACTTTTTCGATTTGATCTAGATTGTTGTCGTTAATAACGTAAATGTAGTCATTTACCTGATTTTTATGGTTGATACGAGGGTTTGCCTGTAGTTGCTCGTATGGCTCTCCATCTTTGTCATGAGTAACGCCTTTCTTTCTGAGAGCGGTTAGCTTCTGTCCTTCATGAACTCCAGGAATTTTGTTAATTCCTTGATCTTTATAGCTGCGATGATCTACTCGGACCTCTGAGCCTGCCTCTTGTAAATGTTTGTTCTGTGTATCGGCCCAAGCTTTCCGCCATCGGTTTAATTGTGGTTTGCTTTGCCATTCCCTCGCCTTGTGCGAGGCAAACCCCCCATTTTCAATTTTCCTTGTCGTGAGCAGGATATGAGCATGGGGATTTTCCAGACGGTCACTAGCTTTGGATTTGTGGAAAGCAACATCAGCAATCATCCCTTTGCTGACATAATTTTTTTCCACGAAATCCTTGAGCAACGCCCAATTTTGGCTATCGGAAAGTTCACGTGGTAAAGCCAGATTAACGTTCATTGCGGTCTGGCTGTTCTTTTTTCTTTCTACTGATTCAGCCAGATTCCACAAAGTGTCCCTGCTCTTCATTTCTTCAGGGGCATTATGTGGAGCAAATATTTTGCTTTGAATTAAATCTTCATCTTTGTGTTGAGAGTAACGGTGGATTTTACCTTGCCTTTCATCCTTGATATTCTCGCGAGAATTGTAAGCAGCTTTGGCAACGGCAGATTGCTTCGCACTGCGTTTCACATAAGTTTGATTGTATCGAGGTAAAGCCATTTAACCACCTAGTTGAATTGGACATTTTTCCGTAGCGACTACTAGCCGACGAATCTGTTGATTCTTTGGTCAGTCGCTACTCCCAAAATGAAATAACCTGTGCCGCTTTGTGGCACACATCAGCCTATATGTCAAAAACATATAGCGCAGTTATGCAAACAAGTTTGCCTGCGGTCTTCGACGAGTCTTTCAGACGACCATTTCATGGGGACAATTACATTGAGTTTTACCCTGTCGGGCGGCAGCAAAACCCCGTAAAATACTGTTGAATTTTTAAGGGGAATTGCTGGGAGGAAATCAGTATTTTCTTCGATGTCGAAAGCACTGATTAAACAAAGGCAGTGAACACCAATTAGGTGTTCACTGCCCGATTTATATGAGACTGATGTGTGGATCAATCTCATGATTATTGTCCGAATTCCTGATTCCAAATACGCTTGATGTAGGTCTTCTTTTGGTATTCGGGAGCAAGCCACTTTCTTCCAGCAACAGTGATGTATGACCCGACCATGTAATCATGTTCGGGTCCACCTGATGGAAGTAGCATTAGCTCACGCGGCAAAACAGACCAATTAAGGTCTTGATGGGAATGAAACCCCGTGCTACCTTGACCCATAGCACTACCAGAAATTCCCATGCGCTGATCCCAATTTTTCCCCACAGTATCAGCGAACCACTCTGCGGTAATTTTGTCGTCATTGCTGTGGTGGATTTTGGTTTTCAGCGATCCTAGCAAAGAGTCGGTTTCATCTTTGCTGCCAAGGGTAGCATAGTACCCACTAATATTTTGGCTGGCATATAAAGTTGCCAAATTTTTAGATCGTGCAGTACTTTGATAGAATCTGTCATAACTATTTGCGGTTAAATGGCTTTCGTCGCAAATTAAAAAAGTTACGGTTGAGTTCTCATCTAAGGACCGAATCTCAGCCGATTTCTGAAAACAGTACTTAACGAGTACATTTGCTAATACACCTAGTTTCTGGTATTCCTTGACACTCAAATCAACAACGAGTATTTTTTGTCCCAACCAACACATTTCGGGGATCACATTCGTTTCTGTGCAGAATAAAGTATGGAGCTTTCCTCGGAGAAAAGAGTTCGCCATACTTGTAAATGAGGAAACAATGATACTTCTTGTTTTCTCATCCAGATTGGGGAATTCATTAAGCCAGTAAGTGGCAGTTATATCGAAGTCGTGGGCTTCCTCTGCACTCTTCTTTTTATCCATTCCTTGAGATAATAATTGCCAACATAGACTGCTATTTTGCCATTTCGTATCAGCCGTTTGAGCTGGACTCGTGGGCGCACTTATAACGGCTTTATATAACTCAAGTAGATTAAGGCCATTTTTGCCGCCATATATGACGAGGTCTACAGAATTTATAAGTAGTTGGTGTAGTGTGTCTTGCCAATAATTTTCACTGCCCGATCCTTTTTTATCACCTTTACCTACATCGGTCATGGTGGTTAGCAGATTAACGATATTTTCGGATAATCCTGCACCGCTACCATGCCTCATTTTTTGCTGATTATATTGGTAATTAAGAAAGTTAAACCGCAGTGGATTATTAGGATTAATGATCATTAAGTCTTGTAAACGCCCAGTTTTTGCGGCTAATTTAATAATATTGTCTATGTCGTCTTCCTTACTGCAAAGCCATAATCCGCCAAAATTATTGATTAAGAAGCTTGATGCGATATTATTGAAACTTCCTGTGGTTTTCCCACTCCCAGTGGTGCCGAATATACAAGTTCCAGCGCAGGCATCTCTTGCAGTCCATACATCATGTTCAGTCAGTTGAATTAGTGGCGTGTCTAAATTATAGCGTTTATTTTTGCTTGTTTTCATGATTAGAATCCTTTTTTTGAATAAAAAAGCCGCCCCTTTAGAGGGCGGCTTTTAGGTTAGATTTACTATGAGGTGGGAACGGGTACCGCTACGGCAGGATTATCCAAATCTGGATCATCCTTTTTGCCCATAACAGATTTCAGTATAGATTTAGCCGATTGACTGCGGATAGAATTCATTTTGTGAGCTGTTTCGACAACAACTTGAGGCGGTCGTTGCAGCCCCATTTCTTCATAGGCTTCGAGTTTTGCGCCCTCGGTCTCTTTGAACACTAGGGCATGGAATTCAGCCTCCATTCGCATTGCTATTTTATTCAACCAGTCAATGCGTACAATGTGCCGATCCATTTCTCTCAACCAAAACAGACCAAATCCGCTTACAAAAAGGAAACCAGCGAAATAAACATCAACCTTTGAAAGAAGAATCGATAGTACAACTAGCGATGCTGGTTCAAAGAAATGATATAAAGCTCTTTCACTGATAAACTTCGGCAAGAATCTCTTGAAGCGGGAATTCCCACGGCTACGCGGGTATGTTAACTCTCCGCGCACCTCCCTTCTCCAAGACATTAGGTGAGTCCAAGCTGCAAAACCAGCACAGACCGCGAGTCCCAACGGGACTAAGAGACTTGGTTTGGCAACCCGAGCATTAGAGAGGAACAAGGGGAGTAGGTAGAATACTCCAAACATTGTTTGAAGCCCGAAGAGTGAACGGAAGATGCTAATTTGTAAACATCCTATACCCTTGCGAAAAACGGCCTCAGGAAGCGATACCATTGCTTTAATTGGTATTGCGGCTACCTGTGCCCATTTTAGCATTGATTGGACATGATCACCCAGAGGACTAGCTTCGGCTATTGCCATTCCGAATTGAATAGCCTCTCGTTTTGCATCGTCGGCAATTGGTATACCGAAATCACCTTGATTTGAATTGCCTTGATTTTTAGCGATATTTCGTGCTGCTGTAGATTGTTGAGAAGGATTCATTTTGAATCTCCTTATATTTGTGTATCTTATTATTGTTTGATTACGGGGATTGATTATGATGGTTTGTCGGGGCGCAACCCGACTTTCCATCTCAGTCCTTACTTAAAGAATCTTAAGAACTTAAGGACCAATGCTGTTACGAAGAAAAACCCACTAAATAGACCTCCTTTTTGAATTGGGGTTTTGGTTACATCCTCGCTTATTTCTTCTACTTCATCGTCATCGTCATCATCATCATCGGTGTCGCTTCTTATTTGGTTAATTAAAGCTGCACACGTAAGCGGACCTTTTCCGTGCTTGAAAATCTTATTCAGTCCTGTGCCTAGTATTTTCAGTAGATTGATGAGTTTGTTTGGCTTCTTTTCCATCCTGAACCTCCTGTTTTATCTTGCGTTTCATTCTTCGGTATTTCTGGTTTCTGATCTTGTTAATTGCTCTTCTTTCGTTCTCATTCATGATTGATTACCGCCTGTATTTATGTGATTTATGTATAAAAAGACTCGTAAATGTTTTAATAGATAGATCACTTACGGGTCTTCGTTTTGGATTACTTTATTTTGAAATCTCGAATTGGATACCGCTCTGGTTAATGCATCGATGTTGAGTTTGATCGATTTTGCGCGCTGACCATCACGTTCTATATCGATCCAGCCTGATTGGATCAAGTAACTTAGGTGCGCATCCGCTAAGGCTTTCATCAAATTCCTAGCTCGTTTCAATGCTTGGTTACTTAGGCCACTTAAAAAGTGTTTGTAGTCATTCGCCACACCTTCGAGCTGATCGTGATTTATGGCTACACTTGAACGAAACAGCCACTTTTCACCGCAATTGCGATGAAAATGCTTTATCATTCGATTGATTTTTCTACCCTTACACATACATATCTCCTTGGTATTTGTTGTTTTTTTACACAAAAAAACACGGTTTCGAGAGCGACATCTCAAAAACCGTGTTTAATACGCTTCCACTGACTATTAGCTCAATTACAAATTGCAATTGGGGCTAGCCAAGTGTTATATTAGTATTAGCACTATTGTTTGAAACGGTCTCTCAAGGATTTATTTAACAATGCTGCTCGCTATGGTGGAAGGTCATCATTGGTAGTGATGACCTCCCGACCATTTTTTCTTTACTAGGCGACTGCATTTCCTACTGGTGTTGGTTTCCCTATCTCACGTGTGTGACTGATTTTACAGTTGACCTTTATGTTTCGCATCACGTATTTATCCAGTTTTGCGCGTTCTTCTTTTGATAAATCTCTTAATCTTTTCTTTCGTAATGGTTTGTTATTTTTCATGATATTCACCTCATTTTTTATGTGGTTTTTCTTTGTTTTTTCGGTGCTATCTATTTTTGAAATACCTAACACTTGATTTGTCTTATCTTTTTTTTCTTCATTAGTTTGCAGAATAAATATTCCGTTACAATCCAGACATTTTGCATTGAAACGACTGCGCCCTATTCGAACATTTACCCCGCATGAACATTTGTATAATTTTAACTTTGAGGTTAAATTTTTGGGCAATTCCCTAACGGGTAATTTGGGGACTTCAACACCATATTTCTTAAGCAATTTTCTAAAGGGTGAAGAATCTGATTCGTCATATTGTGTATAACCTCGGGAATTAACAATCAGTCCTATTGAAAGCGCCTTTTTCTGAAATTCTTTATTGTGATAGTTCCTCTTACCAGCATTTCCGTGATGTTTTTGCCAAGAATGAAGTTGTTCGTGAGCAAGAGTTCCAATTGTACGCCAGTACTCCCTATCTTTATGGAGGTATCGTTTATTTATGGCAATTTCATCTTGTAAACCAAAACCATTACGTTTAGGACGGTAATATCCCAATATCCGTTTTCGTAAATATTCGATAGATAATGCGGCAAGTGGAATTTCGAGTTTAAACTCGAAAATTATCCTTTCCTGCCATTTGTGGAGGTCTTTTGCCGCCTCTGCACACTCCCAGCCATCAATTGTTTTTTGATGGTTTTGAAGTGCTAAATTGATTTCTTCGCCAAATGTTTTTTCGTTAAACATGTTTACTACCCCTCCTTTAAGGAGATCTCCTTTTTCTTTAATTCAGCTGAATTAGCAGGGCTGCCTGACATTGCTTCTTGCAATGCCAGCGCCTAATCCCTGCCCTTACTACTTACTTACTGGTTTTCCTATCGAGCAGCTCCCAGCCACTTGATAAGTCACTGAGATATGACCGAGGATCTCTTTCTCGAGCTTCTCCCGAGCTTCTTTAGAGAGTCCTCCATACTTCTTCTTGGATGCTGGTTTGCGAACCGTTTTCATAAGACTTTCCTCCATGTTTTAATTTGTGATTGATATTTTGTTAATGGTGGATTTAGCCACTTACTGACGGAGAATTGGTAACTATTCATACTATAGGTGAAATTCGGGATGAAATAAATATAAACTATTGAAAATAATCTATTTGTGACTGTTATTGTTAATTTTGCGTACAGAGTTTGAGGAGGAAACAGGGCTTAGAAGGGGCAAATCAGCGAAAAGAGATGCGTTTTCTTGCCAAAAGTACGAATTTTCGTGTTTTTGAACATTTCATGCAAACCCTATTTTTGGTGGATTTCTAGGTAAGAGATGAGGAATAGTGCGACTTGAAATCTCCTTTTTATGCGTGATTCTATACATTTCACGCAAATCCTTAAAAGGAGATTTATGGATTTTGACTTAGATTATTTGTCTGACGAAAAGACACGCGGAGACCTTCAGAAGATTCTGGAAAACCGGCAGAAATTCCAAGAAGCTGTTGAAAGTAATAGTGAAGCATGGCTTCGTTCGATGGGACTTACTTTACTTTGGACTGGGGCATCACTTTCAGAAATAATTGAATTGAAAGTGGGCGATTTGTTACCGGATGGTTATATAAATTTTGATAACATCAAGGTAAGTGTAAAGCGGAAAGTTCTTATCCTTGATCAAGACATATTCAAAAAAATTTCGGAGGTTCATAGTGAACGCAATCCCGAAGAATATCTTTTTCAGAAAACAGGGCGATCATCAAAAAAGCATTTTGAAAACCAAATTACAGAATTACGTAATAAAGCTAATATCAAATTCCCTCCTAAGGATATTCGATTTAGTTATGGTGCGTATATGGCTTATAGCGGTTTCCCTGTTACCCTAATACGTATTCAAATGGGGTATCGCTCTACACGAGGCATTGATAATTTTCAAAAGTTTCTTAATAAAGAGAAACTCCATCAAAGACTGTTGGAGTCTCAGGGGTTTGTTCAGGAAATAGAGAGATTGAATAAGGAACTGGAAGAGTCGAAAACGGCAAACAAATTATTAATGGGATTAAAAATATCTAGTAAATCTTTTGACAAAATTGTCGAGGATGGTGTGTCTAGATTACAAGAAATAGAAGAGAAAAAAAATGAAATCAAGACTTTGGAAAAAGAATATGCAGAAAGTCTAGAAGAAGCGCTTGTATCAGCTAAAAAATGGAATGTTGCTTCTAAAAATTTGAAGGTTATTTCTGAAAAAGAACTGACTCTTATTAAAGAAAGTAAAGCTGCCCAGAAGGCTGTGGAAATTTCTCAAGAAAACCATGTGCGTAGTTATAGGAAAATGGCGGTTTCGTTGAAGCTTTGTAATCAATATCTAGTTGAAGAAAATAAAAAACTAATTACGGAAAACAAAACTTTTAAGAAAAAGTTTAAGATTAAAGATGATAATGTTAATGAACTAGATGAATTAATAGGATCACCAACAACGAAAGCCGATACTAACCAGGGTGATGTTACAAAGGGGGCTTAAATCCGCCGCTATCGCCTCTTTTAGGCGCTTTGAATCCTTTCTTCTCTCTTCTAACAAGAGCCTCAAAACCAGATGTAAGTGTCACTTTATTGGCTTCTTCAATTGTAGTGTCAGTCATTGGTGCGCTTAATCCTTCTCCATATTCCAGTTCGGGGTCATTCCTTTCTATTAGGAACAAGGCATCATCCACTTCCTGCTTCGTTCCTTCCACATCTATCCTATCTTCAATCTTACCTACTAACTTTTGAAAATCTTTCTTTTCCTTCTCATCTACCAAACCGCTGACCTATGCTACAATAAAACCCTATTCTAGCACAGTTTGAGATAATTGGATACTAAAAACTGTATTTACATAATATAAACGACCGGTTGCCATATTTAGGTTTGCTTTTTTGGTCAGTTTTATTAACATACGGACGGACGTTCATATGTGAATAAATCAGGGGAATTATGGAGAATCCTAAGTATATCGCCTATTACCGAGTATCGACCGATAAACAAGGTCAATCTGGTTTAGGCTTAGAAGCCCAAAAAAAAGCCGTTGAAAGCTACATCAAAGACGGTGACCTGGTCGATGAGTATATCGAAGTGGAAACAGGTAAGGGTAGCAAGAACGCTTTGAAAAAACGCCCTAAGCTTGCCGAGGCATTGAAGGGCTGTAAAAAACACAAGGCAGTGTTAATTATCGCCAAGCTTGATAGACTTGCGCGCAACGTCCATTTTATTTCTGGTTTGATGGAAAGTAAGGCGGAATTTGTCTGTTGTGATAATCCTAATGCCAACAGATTGATGATACACATGCTAGCAGCGTTCGCAGAGCATGAGAGGGAGCTAATCAGCACCCGAACTAAAGAGGGGTTGGCAGCAGCTAAAGCACGAGGTGTTGAGCTAGGTAAGACGGGAAAAGAAGTGTTATCGAAGCGAAATAAAAAGAATGCTGACGAATTCGCTTTATCGTTAATACCTGTTATTGGAGAAATTAAAGATTCTGGTCATAAGACCGTAGATACAATTACCCAACAACTAAATAGTCGTAATATCCCCACTGCCAGAAATGGCAGTAAGTGGCATATTCAGACGGTACACCGACTGTTAAAACGCCAAGAATCATTCCGCTAGCGAATCGTTGTAGTACTCCACATAGAACAAGGCGAACTGGAAACAACTAGTCTAGATACTAACACCGTTCGAGTGGTTAATGCATGGAGACAAAACGGAGAAAGAATTCCCCTCGATGTCTACTGCTTGAATTGCAAATAATAGAGGACTAAATGAATAATCAAAAGATGATTATAGAATGCTACAAAGATTTTTGTACTTCAAATGAAATAAATGAAGACAGCTCTGAATCCTTCGAAATGTATTCTCTCCACTTATTAAATAAAAAATCAAATATTACTTGCGATGAATTAAGCAATTCAATTGTTGGTGGCGGCCAGGATGGTGGTATAGATATTTTTCAAATTGTTGTTGATGAATACGTAGTGTCATCAGATGAAGATTTAGAAAACATAAAGGTTTCAGATAATTCAACATTAAAGGTTGTTATTGGCCAATCAAAAAATAGCCCAAGTTTTTCAGAAGATGTTGTAAATAAAATATTTATAACAATGGAAAAAATATGGGATTTAAATGTGCAATTCGACGAATTAGAAACATTATTCAACTATCAATTAGTTGAATCAATATTGTGGTTAAGAGATTTTTGGCAAAAATCGATTGTCAAAGGTGCAAAAATCGAGTTAGCGTTTTTTTATGCATGTATAGGTGATTCAATATTAGAAAGCGAAGGATTTAAATCTAAAAAAGAAATGATAATCCAACAGGCTAAAACCAATATACCAATTGCAGATGTCAGATTTGATGTTTATAGCGCTTCCGAATTATTAGCATTTCACTCATTGCGTGTTGATCAAAAACTTGAATTGAAATTCAAAGAACAACCTGGAACCATTGATTATGATGATAAAAATATTGGATATATTGGCGTTGTAAGATTGTCTGATTACTATGATTTTATCACTGAACGTCCTGGTACACTAAGGGAAACAATTTTTGAAGAAAATGTGCGTCATTATCAAGGTGATGTAGATGTAAATATTAAAATTCAAGACTCATTAAAAACTGATTTCGAAACTGATTTCTGGTGGCTTAATAACGGTATCACAATAATTGCTGAGGATGTAAGACCTATAGCTAAAACTTTACATGTTGAAGGAGTGCAGATTGTAAACGGCCTACAAACATCTTATACCATTGGAAAATATTATGAAAAAAAAGAAGGCGACTCGAGGTCGATTTTAGTCAAAATAGTTAAAAGTTCTGATAGAGTTACAATTGATAAAATAATATCTGCAACAAATAGGCAAACAGCTGTGAATCCAGCCTTATTGAGAGCCACCGATAAAACTCAAAGAAAATTGGAATTGTTTTTTGAACAAAAAGGTTATTTCTATGATCGTCGAAAAAATTATTACAAAAATCAGGGAAAACCGATAAATAGAATATTCTCAATACAATCAACCGCTCAAGCTATTCACGCAATTATCAACAGGAAGCCAAGTGAAGCAAGGGCTAAACCCACAACCTTAATAAAGACGAAAGAAAGTTATGACGAAATATTTAGAGAAGTTGATTTTACAGCTTATCTAAATTGTTGCCTGTGTGTTCGAAAAATTGAAGGCTTAATTAAAGAAAGTGATATGGATAAACAAGACCGTAGCCTTACAAGAATGTTTTTACATCATCTAGCAAGAGTTCTAGTATCCCATTTAGTTAAGAAATCTCACCCTAATATAAGTGACATTGTTTCCATATCAATAAATACCATTACAAAGGACACCTATACAATTTCATCTGAATTTTTAATGACTTCCATTACAGAATTTATTCAAAGCCAAAAGACAAAATCTTATAATTCAATATCCAAATCGGGACCTTTTGAAGAATACCTAACGAATAGATTGATAGGTCTGTTTAAGGGGTCTGAGTGGATCTGAGTAGCCTATCTAAAGAAACTTCCTCCCTACTTTCATTAATCAGTTTAATGATTTCAGTATTGCGTGCTTCAAGACCTTCTTGAGATTGAGCAAGCTCCTGTTACCCCTTCTAAGGGCGTTGCCCTCGCGCCGTCAAGCCGTATCCCCAACCTTCCGCA
>JAJCYJ010000355.1 GCA_029262975.1 Saprospiraceae bacterium | reverse complement strand
CTAAGTACCAAAACTATATTCATAGTTGGCCTGCAGTTCTTTCATGGTGCTTAGGGCTGGTCTTTGGTTTTGGATTGAATATGCTGGATGTGATATCTTTCTACTATTTGTTTATTCCAACATGGGTCTTTACAATTATTGTATACACTTTATTGGCGGGTAGATATGGTGCTAAAGAACAGTATCCAGAAAAAGAAGCGGAAGAAAAAATCCTAACCGAAAATATTGAAATATATCAACAAAAACTGGCGGATGCCCAGCCTGCTCAGATAAAAGACACCTCTGTTTTATCTAGACTACTCAATGCCACTGCGCTCGCCGCTTTGACCATTACTTTGATATTAGCATGTATTGTATTATTTGGCAGCCCAGACGAAAGCAGTTATATAATAAATCGAGAAACCTTCTATTTCTATGGCTTCATTTGTACAATTATTTATTTTGTTACGGCTTACTGGGTAATGAAAAGAGGCAAGACAACTGTTTAATCCTATGGAAATAATTCAATTAAACAATGATAATATTCCTAAGCTTATCGCTCGGATTCCTTGTCCAACTTATAATAGGCAAGAATTAAAACCAGGAATAGTTCATGTCGGAGTTGGCGGTTTTCATCGCTCCCACCAAGCCTATTATATCCATCAATTACTTGAAAAGCACGATACGATGAATTGGGGTATTTGTGGTGTGGGTTTACGTGAAGCCGACAGGAAAATAGGTGCTATTCTCAAAAGACAGGATTACATGTATACGCTTATTGTCCAACATCCCAATGGAACCATAAGTAGTGAAGTGATAGGCGCAATAAATGACTTCCTATTAGCTGTAGACTCACCCGATCTGGTTATTGATAAGATGGCGCACAGCGATACCAAAATTGTCTCCTTAACGATCACAGAGGGTGGTTATAATTATAATCCAACAACGGGAAATTTCAATTTTGACAACCCGGACATCCAACAAGAACTCGAACAGCCAGATAAACCGAAAACTATCTATGGATTTCTCACGGCGGCTTTAAAAAAACGTCGCGCTAATGGTATAGCTCCTTTTACGGTTCTGTCTTGCGACAATATTCAGCATAATGGAGATATGGCGCGCAAAATGTTATTGACTTTTGCTCAAAAACAAGATCCCGAACTCGCAGAGTGGATAGAAAAAGAAGTCCGTTTTCCAAATACAATGGTGGACAGAATCACACCTGTAACAACACCTGCAGCTATGACACACTTACAGCATACATATGATCTAATAGACGAATGGCCGGTTGTATGTGAGCCATTTATTCAATGGGTTGTGGAAGATAAATTTGCAAATGGAAGACCACCACTTGAAAGAGTAGGTGTCCAATTTGTGGCTGATGTTTCCCCATATGAGAAAATGAAAATCAGGCTATTAAATGCAGGTCATTCTGTGCTGGGTATCTTAGGTGCTATTCACGGTCATTTAACGATCAATGCTTGTATGGAAGATACAGTATTCGCCGGGTTTATGCGCCAATTTATGGATAAGGAAGTAAGCCCGGTCTTAGGTACAATTGAAGGCATTGATATTGAAAAATACAAAGACAGTCTGGAAGAGCGATTTGCCAATCCCAATATTAAGGATAGTGTCAGTCGTATATGTTCAGAAAGTTCTGCCAAATTACCAAAGTTTCTAATTCCTACACTTCAAGAAAATCTGGCGAATAACGGCAGCATCGAATTCGCCACGCTTATTCTGGCTGCCTGGTGTTATTATAGCGACAAAGGAATCAATGAGCAAAATGAACCATTGGAGATAATTGATGCGATGAAAGACGACTTACATATAGCCGCGAAGAACGCCCAGGATGATAAGCTTGGTTTTCTTGATCAGACTGAAATCTTTGGTAATCTTAAAGGAAATGTACGATTTGTAAAGACGTATGTGACATTCATCCAGTTAATCTATAAAGAAGGAAATATTAGAAAATTGATGCACGAATTAATATGATAATATCATCTATTGTTGATATAAAAAAAATTAAATGAATGTATAATCAAGGTGAAATCACAACACAACTATGGTTACAATGCCATTAACTTCTATTCGCTAGTACTTCTATTTCGGTCGTGATGCTCAATCAATAAAACAAAAATGAATTATCTCTGCCTACTCATTTTCCTCTTACTATTTACAAATTGTCATGCACAAAAGGAACCAATACTAATTGGCAAAAGACTAATTTCTGACTTGTCAGATACACCCATTTACTCAAGACTCACAGAAAAGATAAATGATAAAATCGCTTGGAAAAAAGAGTTTCAATATATTGATAGTATTGAAATACATGGTATCACCTAGTTAAGTGACGGATTGCAAATAAAAGGGTTATTGGTAAAGCCAAAGAAAATAGGAAAATGATTAAGTTGGGCGTTCGACGCTTTACTTGAATATAAATGATATTCAGCCAAAGTTTATTAGAGAAGAAACACTTAAAAATTTAGAATAACCGGTTCTCATTTATGATGTAGTTACGAAAAACAAAATAATTGATTCACCAGAAGATAGTTTGACAACTACTGCTCAAAATAGTATTGCTGCGCTCCCTTTTTCAAATATGAGCAGTGACGCTGAACAAGGTTTTATTTTATGATTTTGTAATGGAATTTTGACCTTATTCAGACGGATATGACGGATATATTTAATGGGGTGCAGATGCTCTGACAAATACTCTTGATCGTATTCTTGTATCAAACAATAATTGTTCACATGCTTCATGCTAATCTTACTTTCTCTCAGTCGATTAATACAGATTTGTCTCATCGTATTTTATGTATTTTTAGATTTTAACCGGGGCAGATGAAATTCAATGATTATTTTAATGAACTAAAGCGACGCAATGTCATTAAGTCTGCAATAGCTTATTTGGTAATGGCATGGTTGGTTACACAGGTAATTTCAACCGTTTTGCCGGTGTTTGGAGCACCAGATTATCTTCTTAAATGGTCTTTGGTTATTTTAGGACTTGGTTTTCCAGTTTGGTTGATTTTCGCCTGGGTATATGAGATTACACCAGGAGGTATCAAGAAGACAATCGATATTGAACCAGATCAATCTATTTCCACAAAAACAGCAGCTCGTCTTAATAAGCTGATTATTACGGCACTTACCTTGGTAATTATTATTCTATTAGTTGATAGATTCACCAACGACTCTTTACGGGCAGTAGACAATGGTGATCGTTCTATTGCGGTCATGGCCTTTGTTGATATGAGTCCGCAAAAAGATCAGGAATATTTTTCTGACGGTATTAGTGAAGAATTATTGAATATCCTGGCCAGGATACCTGAGCTAAAGGTGATCAGCCGCACTTCTTCATTTTCGTACAAAGGAAAGGATACAAAGGCAACCGAGATAGGTAAAGAACTCAATGTTTCCCATATACTGGAGGGTAGTATTCGAAAAGCGGGCAATATGATACGCATAACCGCCCAGTTGATCAATACCAGCGATGGTGCACATGAATGGTCACGTACTTATGACCGTGAATTCGACAGTATTTTTAAAATTCAAGACGAGATATCAGCCGAAGTCAGTAAAGAATTAAAACTCTCGCTTCTCGGCCAGCCATTGAAATCAACTCCGGTAAATCCTGAAGCCTATAACCTGTATCTTCAGGCGAATCATTTAACTAAACAACATACAAAACTCGCTCTTCTGGAAGCTGAAGCCAAAGTGAAGGCTTCCATTGCGATAGATTCAACCTATGCTTCTTCCTGGCGTTTATTGGCGCACATCTACAATGCGGGCACCTCTATTTTTAGTATTCGTAATCTCAAAGAAGGAATTTCTTTGGGATTGACTGCGGTGCATAGAGCTATTGAATTGGATCCCGATTCTGGGATTGCATATGCCAGTTTGTCTAGTTTACAAGAGCTGAATTGGGATTTTGAGGAATCAGCGAAAAACATGAGCAAAGCGCTTAAATTAATTCCTAATGACGGCCGCATCATCGGTGACGCTTCAAATAGAACCTTCGGAGATCGAGAGAAAGCTGTTGACTTGCTTAACAAAGCAATTGAGTTAGATCCATTAGTTTATGTTAATTACTTTAATCTAGGTATTACTTATTTCGATTTAAATCGTTTAGAGCAGGCAGAAGAAGCTTTTAGAACATTTGAAATCTACTATCCAAATGTGGAGACATTTCATTATTTGATTGCTAGAATTCGGTTGGCTCAGGGTAGAAATGATGAAGCGATTGCAGAAATAGAACAGGAAAAACATGAATTTTTCAATCTTTATGGACGTAATTTTATTTACTATTCTTTAGGTCGGGAAAGGGAGGCGGATTCATTATTTATAGAGTTCTTAGAAAAATACAGCGATTCGGAACCCTCCAATGTTGCAGATCTATATGCTTTCCGAGGGGATTATGACCAATCTTTTAATTATTTGTACAAAGCTTTGAGTGTCAAGGACCCTGTTTTATTTGAAGCTCTTAGATATCCATCTTTCAAACCCATGTATAGCGATCCTCGTTGGGCCGAATTTATCAAGAAAATTGGGTTGCCAAAGGATCATGGATATCCTTTGAATTAGTTATACTATTTCTGTCTTGAATTTATAATTATATAATCTTGAGTCTTCTAAAAAGAAGCAAATATGATCAGATTAATCTGATCTCGGCTTCCATTATTTAGAAATTGATTCATATAGCCCAATTCCATTTTGAGGCCTCTTGAAAACTTATGTCCCAGTCCAAAGTAGAGTCTATTGCGATCAAATACTTCTCCTTCGCTATTAAGAAAGATTTCATTGTATCCTGACAGATAGAACTTGTCATTCTCCTTCTTAAGTGGAATATTTATACCGAGGAAATATCTTAACCGTAATTTAAAATTATCACTCGCCCAACGTTGTTCAAATCTGTAACGATGTTGAAGACTCACTAATCCAATATTTGATTTAGTGATGAGCTGTTGAAATATTCTATGTTCGTCGACATCAAGTTTATCATCAGAATTGTTGATATAATTTTCACTATGGATAAACCCATATCCTAAAAGCAAATTTGCCTTGTCATTTAAGTTATATCCCAATCCTGTCCTCAACAACAATTGCTCAAGGTCCCCGACAGCATTATAATTTCTATATTGGATTTCATGATGAACATTCCATTTGGAATTCACTTTTTTGTTGCCAATGTAAATCATCCAATTACCCAAATTGCTGTCTTGAGCGTGAGAGAGCAATGGTAGTAGCACTAAAATCAGTACTACTACCCTATTATAAATTTTGAACATAAGATTTATTCTTCTACTATTCATAAAAATCAACTACGCCTGTATTAATATCATACATTCCTCCGATAATAATTATTTCTCCATTTTCACACATTTCTGATAGTACAGGACTTTCTTTCAATATTCTATCAATATTTAAGTGTACATTTTTCTTAGCTACTTCATTCACAAAATCAATATTTGATGAGTTCCTTTGATCTTTATCGGATGGCTCTTTGACCTCATCTACTGCTGGCTTAATCTTGCCCAACATAGCTGTCAGATTACCCAATTTGGCATCATCACACGCTCCTTTAACTGCACCACAACTTGTATGTCCTAATACAACAATAATCTTAGTACCAGCCAGTTTGCAGGCAAATTCCATACTTCCGAGAATGTCTTCATTTACAAAATTACCCGCTATGCGTATACTAAATATATCTCCAATTCCTTGATCAAATACCAACTCCGAAGAAACCCTCGAGTCAATACAATGGAGCACGGTTGCAAATGGGTATTGGCCAGTACTGGTATCATTAATTTGATTTAACAAATCTCTTTTTAATTGTTTGCTTTCTACAAATCGACGATTTCCTTCTTTTAAAATGTCCAAAGCAATGGCAGGTGTAATGGCCGATTGTGTTTCTTTTGTTTGTGTAGTCTTGTTTAATTCGAGTAAATTCATGTTTATTATTTTAATTTTTAATTATGGTCTTTTCTGTCTTAGTTTGAAAAAATCTATGTAGTTCTGTGTATTTTTTACAGTCCCCCTTACTGACACTAAATTTATATCTATATTTCTATTTTTAACTTTTAAGGCAAAGTCTACAAGGAATACAACAATGTCATTAAAGAGGCTTTTGATTTTCCTTTCATTTAGTCTGATAAATGAAACTTCCAGGCATTTATCCAAGTCCTTAATGATAACACCTTTGT
>JAJCYJ010000354.1 GCA_029262975.1 Saprospiraceae bacterium | reverse complement strand
TAACACTTGCTTTTATTGATCCATTCTCCAGTTTCTCAATATGAACCGGGGAGTCGATATCAATTTTTATTTCATTTATTTCTCCATAATTATCGCTGAGGAAAATAGAATTATTGACATAAGCGATTGTTTCTTGTTTGGTCAGCAACATGGATTTTAGAAGATTATATACTTCACTTATTTTGGTTTCAGGAAAATGTACGGTCACTTTAAAATGGTAGTCAGAATCTTCTCTTTTGACGGTGATACCATTTTCGAGATGTTGAACAACGCTTTGGTGATGATTATGTTCTATGGTGTCAGAATTTCGGATTTCATCAAAATGATATTCTGTCCAAGCAATAAGCGGATAAGTCAGATCAAAATCTTCTTGTGTTAATTCGAAATCAAGAACTGGAACAGGTAATTTAGACAGGAAACCATCAAATACAAAACCTTCATATTCTTTGTATGTAATTCTTATCCAATCTCCGCTCATCCATTCAATGACATCTTTCTGACCAAGATTTTCTAAAACTTTTACGCTTTCGCCAAAAGGAATAACGGTTAGCATTTGCCCTGTGGTACTGGGAGTAGCTCGTAACTTGAGACCAGAAGTTGCTAAAACATTCAGATTAAATACTTCAGGCACACTTTGACCTTGTAAGAAGCTACTTAAACTGATGAAGAGAATACAAATTAATTTTTTCATGATATAAGAATTTGAGATTAACAATTAACTACAATTCAAATATCATGTGTAAATGTTCTGATTTCACAGAAAGCGATTAAGCGTCATAAGATTTCTAGTAACCGCTGTAAAATTCAGAATTCTCAAACTTTTTTTCCTTCAAATCTGAAAAACTGAATGATCATTACGGATGCGAATAACATAAAGTAATAGATAAAGAAACGCCAGGTCGATACAATCAGAGGAAGGAGATCTTTTGGAATTTCGCCTTCAAACAATAAGAAAAAGGTGGCTTCTGCACCGCCTGTGGCTCCTGGGGTAGGAATAAAGATCATGGTTAGATAAACGATCCATTGTTGGATGTAGAGATTAAAAAACTTGTAATCAACACCCAGGGCATATAGAAGAACGGCAAGAACTGAAAATCGACTTAACCATTGTATGATAAGTATAAAAAAGCTCAATGAAAAATGAGCAAAACCATTTCTGATAACTTTTTTAAAACTAAAGAGCATTTCTTGCCAGCCACTTGACAACTCGATTTTTATTTTTTGCCATTGATCAGCATATTTTTTAGGTATGAGATGTATTTTGGAAAAAATGGCGGTATGCTTATCTAAAATTCGAAGGATAACAATTAAACCGATCACCATTAAAATTAATATCCAACGGGTTTGAATAAAATCCCATATCGATCCTAATATTTTAAATACACTTTCGCGTTGATGGATACAAGCGAGGATGAACACGGTGGTGTACATGATAAAATCTTCAAAACCATTTAGCAAGGTGAGAAATCCTGCTTTACCAGTTGATAAACCATTTTTGATCAGCATACCTAACTTTATTGGACCACCTCCAATGAGTGTTGGTGTTATGGATGCACCCAGTTCAGTATAGATTGCTATTTTAAGTCCTGTTTTAAAATTAAAACCTTGTTTGAGATAGTTGGTCCAAATCATAATTCGGAGCGCATGACAAATCCAGTTCATGGACAGTAGTACCAGGATTAAGAAAACGAAATAGAGCTTGATTTCAGAAAGGTATTGAAATACATTTCTGTCATTGGTTAAAAGGAGAAAAATAAGGTGGGCTACAATACCAATGCTAACAACGACAATGAGACGATTAATCGTTTTGTCAAAATTAAATTGATAAATAGGTTTGTCAGCTTTGTCCAATGCTTAAAATTCAGCAGGATAAAAATATAATAAAGGATCAGCTTAGTGGCTAGAATCAGGAATTTATATTTTTTTAATGACTTCCAGTAATTCAGATGTGATCATTGCTGTAGCGCCCCACAATGTTTCTCCCTGGATATCAAAGAATGGCACTTTAGGAATCGTGTTCCCTCTGATTAAAAGGTCTTTTTCTTTTATTGTATTCGGATTTACCAATGTATCTAATGTTTCAGTTATCACATAATCTACTTCACTTTCCTGGAGTATGAATGTTGGTTTTTTTGGAATATACCCCACATATGGTTGTACATAAAAATTACTTACAAATACATAAAGTGGACTCAATGCCCCAATGATTTGAACATGTTCTTTTTCCACCCCGATTTCTTCCATGGTTTCACGCAATGCCGTGTCTTTAAAATGAAGATCAGATTGCTCAAGCTGACCACCAGGAAAACTGACCTGACCACCATGCAGATCATGGGGATTATGAGATGGTCTTTTTATGTAAACAATTTCCAGTAAATTCTGATCATTGGGATAAAGTAACGCCATCACAGCTGCCTGTTTGCTCCCTGCTTTCTTAAGTCTGTACTGACTTGAGTTGACTGGCGTCAATTTTCTTTGGGCATCCCAACCAGGTAGAGGATGTTTCAGTAATTTTTGTAGTATGTCCAGTTGAGATAAGTGCATTTACGATGATTCCTAAAAACAAGCTAATAAATCTTTCTTTATAGAGATCATTTAACGACATTTGTTTCACATTTGTTCATACCGCAAGTACTTATAATATTGCCCAAGTGCTGGAACTGGTAGACAGGCATGGTTGAGGGCCATG
>JAJCYJ010000353.1 GCA_029262975.1 Saprospiraceae bacterium | reverse complement strand
GCTGGCAACAACATAACCCTGTTGTGCTAAAAACTGGTGCCAAAGATCTCCCCCTTGCCACGCATCCTGAACAGTGGAACCGGCAGGCTCACCATATACATAAAAGATAATCGGGTATTTTTTAACGGCATTAAAATTTGGGGGTCTTATCATCCAGGCGTCTAACACGACCTCACCAATATCCAATTTGATAAATTCCTTTGGAGTCAATTGTAAAGCAGCTACCTTTTCTGACAGTTCTTTATTATCCTCTAAGACCCTGATCGTTTTGTGCTTTTGAAGATCGATTAGAGATATTTTATTAGGGGTTCTGGCATTCTGAAATGTATGAATAGCATACTTCGCGTCGGCAGATATTTGATATGCATGTTGTCCTTGTTGATCTTTAGGGCTTACTCGCTCAGGATTAGAACTGCCATCTATTTTACTTCTGTATAAGTAGCGCTGTGTGAAATTCTCAGGTGAAGCAATATAATATACATAACCTCCTATGGGATCAATACAGTTAATCCTGATCACATCAATATTTCCTTTAGTGATGGTGCTAAAATGTTTCCCGTTCCTAGACACTTTGTATAGATTCAGCCAGCCATCCTTTTCACTTGTCCAGGTAAAATATTGATCATTCTCCAGCCACATAATATTATCGTGGATATCCAGGAAGGCTTCATCCCTATCAATGAAAATATTAGTCAGGGCCATTGTCCGGGTATTACCGATCCAGACCGTATTTGAATTTTGCTTTCTATTCAATTGTTGGATCATCACTTCGTTTGAATTTGGAATGAAGTCCATTCTTGCCAAATAGTTATTTCGGGGGTCTCCCGGTACATCAAACCAGCTGGTTTTGCCTCCACTGGCATTGACCACGCCAACCTTGACAGAAGAATTATCGGTACCCACCTTTGGATAAGGGAGCGGGATGAGTTGTGCATAATTGGAATCAACATTATTAATCATATAAAACGTGCCAATCCCTTCTGTATCGGATTGCCAATAGGCTATTTGAGTACCGTCCGGGCTCCATCGAAATCCGTCTCTGCATGATAATTCTTCTTCATATACCCAATCGAAAGTTCCATTAATTATGGAGTTACTACCATCAAAGGTTAGTTGAATAATTTCACCGGACTTTATGTTTTCTACATAAATATTGTTTTTGCTCACATAGCCTACTCTCGATGCATCCGGTGAGAACTTAGCGAACATCATGGTCGTACGTTCCATGGATTTGCCCAATTGAGTTAGTTCACCCGATTCGATGTCAAGCACATAATAGTCGCCTCTCGTATGGCGGCGCCAAACCCTCCGTGTATTCGTAAACACAAGTAGTTTAGAATTATCCAATGACCATTCGTAATTCGTAATAGGCATCGGCTCATTTGTACCCTCTGGAATCAGATTTTCTGCTGAAACGATTACAGACCTGACACCCGAGGTTGCTTCATATCTGACAATATCAACCCCTCCTAATTCGCTATTTTTCTCAAGGGTTGAATACCCTCTATTGTCCTTCATCCATCTTACCGGACCATAACTCTCGGCACTATACGTTCCATTCTTATAGATGTCGTTTAAATTCAATGGTTCTTGAGCCCAGGTTAAAAAAGACACGAGCAAAAGCAAGGGAATTAAAATAACACGTTTCATAAAATAATATTTTCTATTTAAAATAGTAAAAGCTCCAAGTTGAGGTTTTCTTAGGCAATATCGCCAACTGCGTAATGAAGGTTTAATTGCCTCCTTTTTAACCAGGGTATCTTCTTTATACGCTTGGCAACATAGCTTTCAAATCTTTGGTGTCATTCAATCGCTAAGAGATGAATTGCACCCGGCAAACTCAATAAGCTACTTAATCTGTTAAAGTAAAACTATTTACAAAAATATTTATGAGAAATTGCAATTATGGTGATTATCTGAATCGCTATTTTGTTTCAGTTAAGAAAATTACAAATTCAAGATATGCTTACAGCAATTTCAAATTTTATAAATATTCTAATTGCTATTCATTTAAGGCATCATCCTATATAGACTGAGTAATTGCATTTATTTTATAAATTCCATTTGACATTGCAACATTGAAAAACCATTTCAACAAACATTTTTTACATAACTAGAATTTAAGAACAAAATCCTGAGGTTTAAAACCATTATTAAAGGTAATATCCTTGAAAGTGTACGTACCATTAATTTGGTACGCTCCTTTTTCATTAGGTGCAAAAGATTTGCGAACCGTTGAAATATACAACCCATCGACCACTTCATAATCCAGCGTCATTTTAAGAATAGGTTCGTTGATACCAAAATCTGGTAACGAAAAGAAAAATAGATCTATAAGGTGTGATTTTGGATTGAAGTATAAAATATATTCATCATTTTTCTCTTTTTTCGTTATATCCGCATTGTATGTTAAACTCACTTTGTCGTACAGAATACCATCGATTTCTTCGGTACCTAAGTGTTTATAGTTTGTGCCAGGATCTTCTAATTTATACATCATCGTAAACCAATAAAAATTCACTTTTCTTAAAAATACGGTTCCCCCGAGTGCTTTTTCATCTGTAATTTCCATTCCGTTCAAACTCAATGATGGTTTACCATGTACTAATGATTGTATGGCAAGTCCCTCTTTGTCAGGAAGTACATTTCGCTTGTGCTCTTTATATGAACCCCAGGAATGTTCTCCATTAAAAATATGCCGCTCTGTTGATACATCTCGCCCACTATCAAAATTATCGTATACATAAGTGAATTGGACGTCCTTTTTAGAAGCTAATTTTTCATACCCTCCGTTTTTAGACACCAACGCATCAATTAATTGTGCAGACTTGTAATCGGATTGTGCAACACCAAAGTTTAGTACAAAGATTAAAGCCACTAATAGCCAGCTATATTTCCCTGTGATGATATGATTCTTCATTTTGTATTTTATTATAAATGGTTAAGGACTTGTATATGGTTGTAAAGATTTATGGATTCTTTTTCCAGTCTTCGATATAAGTACCTGCCTCGTCGGAACGGCAGGCTCTCTATAGCCTTAGCTATTCCCGTGGTTATCGCCTCGAATGTAGAAAAATAACGTCAGAATAACTTATGTCTTAAGACAATGCGACAAGTATTTCAACAAATTGTCGGCAGAACGGAATCTTGAAGACATTAGCGATACCTCGTTCTTGTCATAAAAGTGGATTTGAAATAGATACCATTGGAAATTTGCTCTAACTATCCGCTGTATTAATCATTGATAAAGGAAATTAAAATTACACTATAGGTATATGTACGAGGTTTGCCAAACCGAATAAATGTCAGGTTATCAGCTATTCGAGCAATTATTTTACCCTATACTTTTGATTCCGCTCATCTTGAATAACACCAGACCAATTCAACCCAAATCCAAAATTATATCCGTTTCCTTCTGAATCTTTATAATATTCCATATCAAATGGTACATCTTCCATTTGCATTTCTACCGTACGCATATCAGCAGGTAATTGAAATGGCAACAACCCTGAAGGTTCTGTGTCGCCCGATATAATATCAAGTATGGCTTGATTTTGAACGCCGAAATTTACAAGTAAGCCATCGATTTCTTTTTCGAATTCTGCCACAATTGCGGGGTTACCCGTCCTGAGGACAACGATAACTGGCTTTCCTTTCATTTGTTGTACGGTCTTCAATACCATTTCTAAATCTGAGTAATTATTAGCGGTGACAACTTTGTTTTTATAAGTTCGATTCAATACATCATTTTCTCGATTGTCACCGGCAAGCGAAGGATCTCTGGCTTCAGTAGCCTTATATTTTCCATATTGTAATGAAATCGGTAAAAACCCATTATCTCCACTTTTAGCCTTTTCAGCACTATAACCTGCTGTCCTCCCATTTTCAGGATTATTAATAACTACGATAGCTATATCGGCGTCATCGGGATTTTCAGAAGTTTTAAAATACTTTGAAGCTTGTTCTGCGCTAATTGGATCTTCCCATCTTTCAGGAATAGGTGCACCAAAAAAGTTTTGCGCCGCGGGTACAAATCGTTTGGGCATGAAGACAACTTTATCCTCTGAAATAGGAAGCACAGTATTTTTATTTTTTAATAATATGACTGACTTCAATTGCGCGTCATATCCTGCTTTCATAAATTCAGCGTTGCCAACTATCGCATTCGTTTCCTGGACATCCAGATATGGATTTTCAAATAGTCCTACCCTGAATATATTTTTAAGTAATCGAACTGCAGACTGCTCCATTCGTTTTCGCATAACTTCTTCTCCTAAATCCAGGACACCCATCTCGTATGCTTCTATGACTGGCCCTGAATCATTATTGCCGCCAAATTGATCACACCCGGCCATGATAACTTTATAGTGGCGTTCGGCCTCAGTGAGACTTTCGACACCCCAGGGTGTACTTCCGAAGGTAGCCATTCCCCGATCTGCTCGGGTCACACCCCAGTCAGTACAAACTACACCATCATATTGATACTTATTTCTTAATAATTTGGTGATGAAATAATGACTAAAAGCATTTCCTACATTTTCGCCATCAGGATCCTGGTTCGTAGAAATAGTATAATAAGGCATTACTGCAGCAGCTTTTCCAGTGCCTCCATCTAAATTAAAAGCTCCTTCAACAAAGGGTTTAAGGTGAGTCTCCAAATTTTTTCCCGGAAAGACCGCAAATTTTCCAAAACCATAGTGCGCATCACGACCCCCTTCTCCTGTGCCACCTCCCGGCCAATGCTTGACCATGGCATTAACACTCTCATATCCCCATCCGGTAGTTATTAGTTTATCCCCGGCAGAAGTCTGAAATCCATCTACATAAGCTCTTCCCATATCAGTTGACAATTCAGGGCTTGGTCCAAAAGTACCGCTGAACCGATACCACCTTGGGTCAGTTGCCAAATCTACCTGGGGGGACAAAGCTGTCGTAATACCCAGGGCGCGATATTCCTTAGAAGCAATCTCTCCAAACTTTCTAACCAAATCGGGATCAAAACTCGCTGCCAAACCAATCGCTGGTGGCCATTTTGAAATATCACCTCCCGCTCCCAAAGTATATTCTTCATCATTATCGGCCTGATGTCGTGGATCAGAGCTATTATTAGAAGGTATGCCTAAGCCCAAGCCTTCGACCAAAGCCTGTGCATTATTATTCCATTGAGCAGCCACTTCGGGGCTCTCGACACCAATGAATAAAACGTGCCGAAGATTATCTTCTGTTAAAAATGTTACCTGCTGATCTGACAAATCGGAAGATTGAGCACCACTTTCAGCAAATGGTTTTCCTCCGTATGTATCTCCCGGTCCGAATCCACCACCCGGTATTCTCTGGTGACCGCTATATAACATCAGGCCGGCTATTTGGTCTATGGACATTTTTGTTGCAAGATCTTCGGCTCTTTGATCTGCTGGCAGTCTCCAATCCTCGTATATATCGAGTACGTCATTCTTATTCAAATCTTTGAAAGCAAATCTGTCGATGGTTAAAATTTTCACACCTGATTGAGGTGCATATCCCAGTGTTTGTCCTCCACTATTAACAACCAGGTTATATTCTTTTCCAGGAGTTTCAACCCACATAGGGCCACAACTGGTTAAACATAGACCAATACTCAATAATAAAATTAGAATGATGAAATTTTTCATTTAAATGCTTTTTAAATAGTAGAACCTGAGTTGTTATTTTTGGTATGATGCTGGTTCCAATCAACCTTAATATAAGTACGACATTGGAATGATTGGAACACCTAAATCAAACTACAATTTTATAATTGATTGTATAGCCATCTTCTATATTTCCATTTATTTCCCCCATGTTAGCAGCCAGACTATTTCGGAAGACACCATCTCTTTCATTAGATACATTTTGAGGTCCTCTATAATCCGAAGACTTGTACACCAAATTAGAAATGTCTTCCGGAAAAGCAACCTGAGTAATCATAAAAGATCTTTCATCCTGATCTTTCACCTCAACATGAATGTGCGGGGCACGGCCCCTGTACCATCCTGGATAAATTGAAATAAAAGATACGATTCCTTCTGAACTGGTCGTCTGGCGGCCTCTTAAAAAATGAACCTCTCGGTTATTTTTTGACTGCATTCTGGAATTTCCATATTCGGAATATTCCCCTTTGCTATCACAATGCCATACATCGACGAATACACCTGCTAAGGGCGTACAAGCATCGGTCTTTCTTAATACTTGGAGATTAATAAGAAGTGGCACGCCTACCCTGTCGGAAATGATATTAGCTTTTACCAGTTCGGCTGGCTTACGATTAGGGAAAGGGCCTGCTGTTTCTCTCGGTGAAAGATCACATTCTTCCTTATTTGTAATTTTCGTTGCGGTATCATTATAACAGCTCGTATGCGCAATCAAAGAAGCCGGCAATGCGAAAAAAGCACTCGCTCGAATCAGCCCCTTCTTAATAAATTCCTTTCTATTCATCATATATTTTCTAATGTACATATAATCAAGAAAAGCCGCCCCATGATAAAAGAAATTAGAAGCCTTATTATCTAAATTACTTTTTTCATGAGACAGGCTTATACTAAAACGATTATCCGATTATTAAAAGCGGAAGTCCATTTTAATGATGACTACTTTTGAGCTTTAAATTCTCCGCTCGCTCTTACTTTTACTTCTTCGCCTACCATCATAGCTGGCATATTTCCGACGCCGAAATCTTTTCGATTCAATGTGGTGCTTGCTGTAAAACCAGCAATTTTGCCACCAGATCGGCGATCATCTGCAAGACCATTTAACACTAGTTCAAGATCGACAGATTTTGTAACTCCTTTTATTGTTAAGTCTCCTGTCACAGTAAAGTTCTTTTCTGATACTTTTGCGACAGACGTACTTTTAAAAGTGATTTGGGGGTGCCCGATGGCATCGAACATATCTTCTTTCTGCAAATGTCCGTCGCGACCACCATTGCCTGTATTTACACTTGAGGTAGCTATGGTTAATTCAACTACAGCATCACTAAAATCTTCTTTAGAAGAAGTGATCGTTGCATCAAAATCTCCAAAAACGCCGTCAATTTCAGATATCCCTAAGTGCGTCACTGAAAATCTCAATTTAGAATGCGCCTTATCGCTTTTCCAGGTTTGTGCCGTCATCCCGGTCACTGTCCCAAGACATAAAAGAAGGATTAAAAAATTCTTGTACATATTGTTTACTTTATAATTAAATGAATTTATAAATGGTTTTTATTTTTCAAATTGTTCTTGTTCATTTTTTTGTTTGCCCAAAAAAACCGAACCAAAAAAAGGGCCCCTTTGTAATGTTTTTTGTGATCCCGAGTACTCGGGATCACAATCACAAATAATTTTCTAAAATGTCTCCAAGGTTTCGACCTTTTTGACGAAAGTTATTTGTTAAAACGTACAAAGGATCAGTTCTCGATTGTCTTTTCGCTTCGAAGAGAAAATAATTTTCTTCTCTCATCTGTATATAATATTTGATTCAGTGTTTCTGATAATTTTGAATCTTTACATCATATCACTACCCTGACTGTTCTGTTTGTTATTCTTACGTTTGAAAAGGTTGAAGTCTGTTTTTCCAAATTTGTAGCTCACATTCACCCGCACTACTTGCGGATCTCTGTAACGAAATGATTCTTGAATAAATAAGTTGGACTCTGTAAAACTTCCTGATTTACGGGATGAAAAAATGTCATTGATATTGACACTTACAGTTAGATTACGATTCATAAAATCCTTCTTAAGTGCAGCGTCCACATACCAGTTAGCTAATTGATATCCCTGGGCAGAATTACTGGATTGTCTTCCAAATCCCCTTTCCTGACCATCACTTGGCGTAAAAGACGCTTTACTTCTGTATTGTCCTGACAACTGAAATGTAAACCCTGCCGGCAATTTGACGGTTAAATTTTCTTTTAGAAACCAACTGAACTGATCAATGACTAACTCATTTTCTACATTTGAGGCATCTACACTTGATTGATACAAATTCAAGTTTGAAGTCAATTCAAAGGTTTTTCCAAAACTATTTTTAAGTGTTAATTCCGTACCTAAAGCCTGGCTGCTATTTGAATTGGCATATGTCGCAATGATGGCAGTTGTACCTAATTCAGGGACATACTCTTCAACCAAAAAGGTAGTGATTAGATCTGAGGCTTGTTTGTAATATAAAGAGACCAGAAAATTGTGGTTATCTCCTAATATATTTTGATAAGACACCTCGAGTGAATTTGTAAATTCCGGACGAAGCTCTGTGTTACCTCTTCGTGGATTCAAAGGGTTTGAAATATCAGTGAATGGCAATGTCTGGAAGAAGTTGGGTCGGTTAATTCTTCTTGTGTAGGACAATTGTACGTTGTCCTGATCATTTATCTTTTTCGTGATAAAAGCACTTGGAAAAAGACTTAAAGGATAGTCAATATCAAATGATGCACCTGTCTCTTCTATAGTGCCAGTATAAAAACTTGATTCTGCGCGCAACCCTACCTGGTATGCCCAGGTGTCTAATTGATGGCTAAAAGTACCATAAGCAGCATATACATTATCAGTATATCCAAATGCATCGGTCAATCTCGTTACCTGCTCGCGCTCCTGGGTGACTGAATTGAAAAAAGAATTATTATTATCACTGTCATTCTTTCTAAAAGAAGCACGAACACCACCCTCGAGTTTGGTTTGATCTGAAAGTGGATTTACAAAGTCAGATTGAATAGTTATGAATTGTCCGACGCCTAAATTTTCCTGGTATTCCATCGTGGTTTTACCATCCTCAAATTGAGACATAAAATCGCTCGCGCCGCTAAATCTAACTCTGTTAAAATTGACATCAGCTGTCCATTCTGCACCATCTTTTGGAAAAAGATGTTTGAAAAGAATGGAGCCGCCTATATTTCTAAAATTGCGATCTTGTTCAGATAGTCTTTTGTATTCGGAAGACTTCGTTCCACTTGTAAAAAGAGAATCAACTGTGGTAGTCAGAGTTTCACTTGGGTCAAATTTCCCTTTCGTATAGCTACCACTAAATGTAAGTGTATTACGATTATCAACAAACCAATCCATACCAGCTCGCACATTGCCAAACATTCCATTCCTGTTACCACTATTGACCTGGTAACTATTGGTCAAGGGTGATCCGGTAAGATTTTGTTGAAAGGTTTCACCATTTGACCGGCTATTTCTTTGATTGGCAAAAGAGCTCAGGAACAAATTTGTTTTTTCTCCTCTGGCATTCAGATTTAATCCGAGATTCAATCCACCCCGCGTATCTGTCCCGGCACGTACATTGCCGTTATATCCGAGTCTTCTATCTTTTTTAAGAACGATATTGATAATCCCCGCAGCACCTCCACCCGCATCATATTTAGCGGACGGATTGGTAATTACCTCCACGGTCTCAATCATGTCAGCTGCTATCTGATCCAAAGTCAGCGTCGTTGGTCTTCCGTCTACAAATATCTGTGGTGATCCATTTCGCAGGCTGACATTCCCGTCGAGATCAACAGAAAGAGATGGAATATTTTTGAGTGCATCAATTGCATCTCCTCCTGTAGCCATCACATCCTTGTCAACTCTGTATTCTTTTTTATCAATCGCCAGTGAAAAAGCAGCCCGTTCTGCAGAGATTGTAACTTCAGAAAGTGTTGACGACGCAATTGTGAGGACAATATTCCCCAGGTCCTTATCTAAATTTATACGTGCCGAACCTGTTGAAGGAGCCTTGCCATTGTCATCAGAATTTCTAAAAGAAACAGATTGATTAATCTCAGCGTATCCTATAAAAGAAATTTTCAAAGTATAGGTGCCATTAGCAGGAATACCTGTCAAGCTGAAGTCTCCATTATCATCTGTTATCTGACCGCTAATCATTTCTTCCGCAACATCAGCATTACTATCGGTAAGATCTGATTTTACTAATTGAACAGTAGCATAGCCTACACCCTTTCCTTCATCATCAACTACCTTACCATAAAACCTGCCTTCTGGGGCCTTCCCGCGCATCTGACCTGGATTCGTTGAACTTCTGGAATTTGGTTGACTGTACATTTGCGTGGCACATAAAATCACTATGATCAATCCTGTAAAAATGTTTTTTACTGATTGGAATGACTTAATTATATTCATATGATTGAAATTTATTGATTTGATGGTTCGAAAATATGCTCATTGAAAGTGAGTTATAGAAGAAGTAGATATGGTGGGTGGTACAGCTGATATTTGGTCTCTATTTGTCGATAATGACATATGCAGATCGGTCATCTTCTAATTGCGGCTCTATATCGACAAAATCAGGGAATAGGACGCCAACACGGGAGAAGACGATGCAAAAAGACATAATATTACAGCCAATTCGATATTTTAACATTCGATATTTTAACATTCGATCTAATTATATAGAAATACAAATAGAACGCGCTCGTGAAATTATTTGGAAAGACCATATCATCCAATCAAAAGTTCCTCTACCTTTTTCATGTGGTTTTTTGGACATCGTGGATCGTATATCCTTTTATTAGCGGTCCGGATGGAGAATTATGGAGGAGATATGATGTCGCCATCATACCTATTACGCTTTCTCACATTCCATTTTTTTTATTCAATGCTCATTGGTTAATCCCCCGGATTTACAAGAAAAAGGGAATAGGTGTCTTTTTAGTATACCTAACACTCCTTGTGGTTATAGCTACGATCTTTCAAACTGCCCTTAAAGAAGTTGTCTTCCCTCCTGATTTAATCAGACGACATTGGGACTTTTCATGGTTACTACTTGGGGTCCTTTTCTCTACTGGTGTTAGTACTGCCTATGGGTTTTTCTTTTTCCTTCAGGACAGGGAGCAAGCGATGCAGGAGGCGCAGGAAGAACAATTGAAATCAGAACTCTCCTTTCTAAGGTCACAGATAAGCCCTCACTTCATTTTTAATATACTCAATAGCCTTGTCTACTTAATCAGGAACAAACCAAACCTTGCTGAATCTGTCACTATCAGACTTTCAGAATTAATGCGATATATGCTCTATGAATCATCAGATACTCAGGTCCCTCTTAATAAGGAATTAGCCTATTTGGTCAATTATGTGGAGTTACAAAAAGTTCGTTTTGAAGAAGATGTTGAAATCAAAATGCAGATTGATGCTAAAAGTGAACTGCTTAATATCGAACCAATGCTAATCATACCATTTGTAGAAAATGCCTTTAAGCATGGTATTGGGATGATTGTCTCTCCGGTGATAGATATATATTTAAAATTAGAAAATGAAAAATTGTCATTAGTTGTGAAAAACAAGTTAACGGAGGGTATTCAGGAAGAGAAAGATCCAAGTTCAGGTATAGGATTGAAGAATGTCAGACGAAGATTAGAATTACTTTATCCACAAAATCATAACTTACAATTAGAAAATGATGGTAAGTGGTTCATTACAACTATGGATCTGAATCTCTCATCAACTAATTAACCATAAAATTAGTAGCAGAGTGGAACTCTTAAAATGTCTGGTGGTTGATGACGAAAGCCTGGCGCGCAAGCTTGTGGAAGAAAATATCAAGCAATTACCTTTCCTGCATTGTGTAGCTACCTGTAAAAATGTCTATGAGGCAATGGAGGTACTGCAGCGAGAGTCGATAGATCTGATGTTTTTAGATATTCAGATGCCTGGTATGTTAGGTACAACGTTTTTATCAAGTCTCAGGATAAAACCCATGGTCATTTTTATTACAGCTTATGACAATTATGCCGTCGAGAGTTATAACCTGGATGTTATCGATTACCTGGTTAAACCAGTTAGTATTGAGCGATTTACCCGTGCTTGCTACAAAGCCTTAGACTTACATGGTAAGACAAATCAAGTGACAACTATCCCCACTCAAATGATCGTTAAACAGAATGATGATCATTTCTTTGTCAATGCGGATTACTCTCTTATAAAAGTGGTGGTCAAGGATATTACGCACATAGAAGGTATGAAAGACTATGTTAAAATATTTCTGAATTCTTCCAAGAAGCCCATTATTACCAAAACAACCCTAAAGAACATGGAAGAGAAGTTGCCAGTTCCCGGATTTATGCGTCTACACAAATCTTTTATCGTTCAAATCAATAAAATTGAATCGATCCGAAAGCAAACTATTACAATTGGAGATCACTACATTCCTGTGAGCCAAAACCATTTAGATGATCTATTGCAACAGCTTAAGATGTTGGGTGATAACTCTTGATATTTCTCTTTATGCATCCCTTATCCAAAGACAGCTTCCGATTCTCGATCTAGCTATTTTCTGATTATCATTTCTTTACCCTACTTTCGATCCATGACTTTCGCAAAGCACGTAATTGATTTTCATAGACAGCTAAAGCCAACCTGGAAAATTCCGGAAAACACAGAATTAATCTTTCCTTTTGGGGAAGAAGAGACAAGGCATGTATTTGATCAATTTTATACCAAATACTTCAGTGACACAAACAAAAGAATATTTCTATTTGGTATTAATCCCGGCAGATTCGGAGCAGGCATAACGGGCATTCCCTTTACAGATCCAAAGATTTTAGAAGATGAAATTGGCATCCCGAATACTTTTCAGAAAAGAAATGAACTCTCCTCCATTTATGTCTATGACATGATCGCTGCAATGGGCGGTCCTGAGGCATTTTACAGCAAGTATTATATCACATCCGTTTGCCCACTTGGTTTTATCGCTAATGGTAAAAATGTGAATTACTATGACGATAAAGATCTTCAGAACGCTGTTGAACCACATATTATCCAAAACATCCGTGCACAGCAGAAATTTGGCGCAACTAATGAAGTCGCTTATTCAATGGGCCAGGGTAAAAATTTTAAATATCTGGATAAACTCAATAAGATTCACGGATTTTTTGATCAAATTATTCCGCTCCCTCATCCCAGGTGGGTGATGCAATACAGACTTAAGAGAAAGGCAGAATATATTGATGAATACATACTCAAGCTGGAGCAACACTTATCTTAATAAGTTTAATTCAATATTCAACACTGTAAAACCCCGTTTTAGTCGAAAAATGATAATGGTAATGGGCCGCATACCTTAACTTTCGAGTATATAATATATTACCTAATTAACTAAAAAGTAA